>CAZFUH010000532.1:0-2208 GCA_964522235.1 uncultured Rhodanobacteraceae bacterium | reverse complement strand
GCATGATTCGACTTCGAAACTTCGCGCTGCGGCGCGGCGGGCGGCTGTTGCTGTCCGAGGCTGATCTGACCCTGCATCCGGGCTGGCGCGTCGGCGTGATCGGCCGCAATGGCTGCGGCAAGTCGAGCCTGTTCGCGGCCCTGCTCGGTGAGCTGGAGGCCGATGCCGGCGACATCGAGCGCCCGCGCGAGCAGCGCATCGCCACCGTGGCCCAAGAAACCCCGGCGCTGGCCGATGCCGCGATCGACTACGTCATCGGCGGTGATACCAAGCTGTCGGCGGTGCTGGTGGCCGAAGCTGCCGCCCAGGCGGCCGGCGACCACGCCGCGGCGGCCCATGCCCATCAGCGCATCGAGGAACTGGCCGGCTACGACGCGCGTGCCCGCGCCGGCCGGCTGCTGCACGGCCTGGGGTTTTCCGCCGATACCCACGAAACTGCGGTGCGCGAGTTCTCCGGCGGCTGGCGCGTGCGTTTGAACCTGGCGCGTGCGCTGATGGCGCCGTCCGATCTGCTCCTGCTCGACGAGCCGACCAACCATCTGGATCTCGATGCCGTGGTCTGGCTCGAGGAATGGTTGCGGCGCTACGAGGGCACCCTGCTGGTGATCTCGCACGATCGCGAGTTCCTCGACGGCGTGGCAACCCACATCGTCCATCTCCATGACGGCCGGGCGAAACTGTATTCCGGTGACTACACCAGTTTCGAGCGCCAGCGCGCCGAACATCTGCGCCAGCAGCAGATCAGCCACGACAAGGAACAGGCCGAGCGCGCGCACCTGCAGAAGTTCATCGATCGCTTCAAGGCCAAGGCAACCAAGGCCAAGCAGGCACAGTCGCGCATGAAACGGCTGGAAAAGCTCGCCGGCACCGAAGCCGTACGCGCCGAGAGCCCGTTCCGATTCACATTCCCGACCCCGGACCGCCTGCCGTCGCCGTTGCTGCGCCTGGACCGGGTCGATGCCGGCTACGGCCGCAGTGCCATCGGCCAAGCGCACGAGGCCTTGCCCGGTGCCGATTCGGTGAACGCGGCCGGCGAGCGTCGGGTACTGACCGGCGTACAGTTTTCTCTGGAGCCTGGCGAACGTGTGGCCCTGCTCGGGCCGAACGGGGCCGGCAAGTCGACCCTGGTCAAGACCCTGGTCGGCGAGCTGCCGTTGCTCGCCGGTGAGCGTCTGGCACACAAGGAGCTGCGCATCGGCTACTTCGCCCAGCACACGGTGGAGTCGCTGCGCGAGGGCGCCAGTCCGATCGATCACCTGCGCGAGATCGCACCCGGCGTTTCCGAGCAGCAGCTGCGCAACTACCTGGGTGGCTGGAATTTCGCTGGTGAACGCGCGTTCGAGAACGTCGATACCTTTTCCGGCGGCGAACGCGCCCGCGTCGCGCTGGCCCTGATCGCCTGGCATAAGCCGAACGTGCTCCTGCTCGACGAGCCGACCAACCACCTGGACCTGGACATGCGCGAAGCCCTGGCCGAGGCGCTGGCGGATTTTGCCGGCGCCCTGGTTCTGGTCTCGCACGACCGCCATCTGATCGGCATGGTCTGTGATCGCTTCTGGCGTGTCGCCGATGGTGTCGTCGCCGAGTTTGACGGCGATCTCGACGACTATGCGCGCTGGCTGCGCAGTCGCGATTCCGGCAGCGCCCGCACGAGCGCCAATGCCAATGCGCCCGGGGGCGAGCGCGTGTCGGCCAAGGAACGCCGGCGCGCCTCGGCCGACCAGCGCGAACAGGAGAAGGCGGCGCGCAACCGTCTCAAGCGCATCGAGACCCGCCTGACCGTGATCGCGGCCGAAAGCGCCCGGCTCGAAGCCGAACTTGCCGACCCGGCCCTGTACGCCGAGCGCGGCGGCGAAGTCACCGAGCTGCTGCAACGGCAAGGCGCCCTACGCAGCGAACAGGAACAACTCGAAAGCGAATGGCTGGAGCTGCACGACTAAGCCGAACAAGCCGTCCCGAAAAGCGCAGGCCACACCGCGACGCAACGCTCCGCCCTTGTAGAGCGCAGCTCGCTGCGCTTTGCGGCCGCCAGGCCGCGCCCTCCGCCCGCGTCACCTGAGTCGAGCAAGCTCGACTCTACAAATTGCGATGGCGGAGGCATTCAGGCGGTCGCGGGTGCTGGCGCCTTCGGCTGCGCTTCGCGAATCGGCAGATGTGCGACGGCGGCGATCATCGCCAGGGCGATGTCGGCGTACCACATGGCCATAT
>CAZFUH010000531.1:0-2218 GCA_964522235.1 uncultured Rhodanobacteraceae bacterium | reverse complement strand
TGGCGCGCTGCATCCGTGTCGAACGGCAGCACCCGATCCTTGAACAGCTCCAGCAGTTCGTTCAGGGCGCGGTCGAGCAGGTTCTTGCGCTTGCCCGCCGGCAGCGCGCGGATGCCAAACAGCAGCTCGGCCAGCGTGACGCTCGACAGATACAAGGTTTCCACCGCCTGATCATTCAGCCAAGCCCGTACAGCCGGGTCTGAATGTGGCTTCATCGCCTCGGAAACGACATTGGTATCCAGGACGATCATTCAGTCGAAACTCAACGGTTTGGCCGGCGTCTTGTCGCGAACGCTGTCGAAAGCGGCTAAATCCTCGTTGGTCAGACCGATCTTGCGGCCGATGGTGGCCAGGGCTTCTCCCACTCGCACGCGCTTCTCCGGCTTGACCGCGGCCGCCAGAATCTCGCGCACTTCCGCTTCCGTGCTACGGCCGTGCTGGGCCGCCCGCACGCGCAATGCGCGATGCACGTCATCGGGCACGTTCCTTACAGTCAGGATCGCCATGATTCAAAACCTCTCATCTGCTTTCCATGACTGCAATCATAGATAGATGCTGTCACCTACACAAGCGTCAAGCTTCACGCCCCTTCCTGCCGTGGCGGCACGCCTTCTTGCCACCCCTCTGCGCCGGCACCCCGGTCTCGCCCTCCAGCTCGGACGGTGTCCATCCGCGGCGAGGTGGTTGCGGAAGGGAGAAGCGGGGTCTATGCCATTCCGTGTGCAGCCCGACTTGACTTAGGGGGCGCGTTGTCGCGGATGCGTAGCCGTAACCGAGCCGCAAGCAAATCGACATGTCCGATGTGGCCACACAGTAGTTCACCGCCGCCCTCACCGCCCTACCGGTAACGTGCTTCCAGCGGCAAGGACACAACGGTCCGTTCGCCAGGAACAGGAAGTCAGGCATCGGGGCGTACGGCGATCTTCTTCAGCAGGCCGTCGGGATCGTAGACGCGCAACTGGGCTTTGGGACGTTCTGAACTGCGATAGACGACCAGGTTGGTACCGCCGGGTCGGGCCTGGGATGGAAAAACAATGCCATCCAGTCCGGCGGCCACCACGTCGTCGGCCATATGCCAGGTCGGCGGCTCGTTCGACTTGTCGAACCACTCTTTCCGCCAGTCGACATCGAAATCCGCCCACAGCGATGGCCAGCGTCCCGGATCGAAGCCGGCACTGAAATCGGCAAGTCGCAGTGTATTGACGAAGAAGGTGCAGATCGTGCCGGGCGGCAGCCAGGGATTGTCCTGCTTGTACTCAGCCAGCGCCGTCACTTCGTCTGACGACAGGTACAGCGCTTCCTGGCCCGGCCGGTTGAAACGGCCGCCTTGGCGCGCCGCACCCATGCCGGACCGCGGCTTGTCGGCGTACCCTGGCGTGATGACCCGGTAGAACGGCGCTTCGTCCTTTTCCCCAAAGCAGTGCTCGATCATCCAGCGGCACCGCCGGCGAGCGATTCGAGGTAGGCGATGACCGCGTCGGCGCGCCCTTCCTGGATCAGGGTGTCGGCGGTCTTGTAGCCGAAAGCCGGCAGGGGCTCGTTGCGCAGCAGGAAGGCGGCACGCCTGTCGTCGCCGGTCAGTTCGGCGGCCACGGCCAGCACGCGGAGCATGTTCTGCATGTACTTCTGCAACTGCGGCGCCTGCGGCCGCGCGGTCGGGGTATTGCGATGCACGTGCGCGCGCTCGGCCAGTTCCTGCACCCGGAAGCCGAAGAACTCGCTGACCTTGGCCGGGGACAAGTACAGAGTATCGGATTCACGGAACCGCTCGGTCAGCGGCTCCTGAAGGACTGCGTTCATGGCGAATCACCTCGGGAAGCCGTAATGCACTCATTATGCACTAGAAGCGCAACAACGACAATGGATCAGACCTACCAAGACAAGGCCCCGTGGGTCGCAATCCACCTTGGTGCCGATGGGTTCGATACGGGTGATTCGCAGCTTGCTGCGGGCGACCTCTTTGACCTTTCAAGACCCAACGAAACGTCGTTCTCTTCTTGCGATCAGGCTCACTCCCACTCGATGGTGGCGGGAGGCTTGCCGCTGATGTCGTAGACGACGCGGGAGACGCCGCGCAGTTCGTTGATGATCCGGCGCGATACGGTACGGCGACGAAGGCTCAAGATCGCACCGACGTGCAGCTCCCGCGCGACTTCATGCGCGAATTCGTGCAGCAACAGCAGGAAGTGGCCAAACGTGACACCTGGTTCCGTCACCA
>CAZFUH010000530.1:0-2225 GCA_964522235.1 uncultured Rhodanobacteraceae bacterium | reverse complement strand
GGGACGTGGTCGCCCGGCAGCAGCCGTTGGCGCTGCCGCTGCCGCTGCCACCAGGCTTCATCGGCGCCTTGCTCGCAGTGATCGAGAAGAGGTGCGAGAGTCCACGAACCTACGGCGGCTGGCGGGGACTTGGCTCAGCGCAGCGCCGGGGCTTTCACCTGCGAGGCGGTTCATGCCTGGTCGCCTGGGCTGGCGAGCTTGTCGGCTGGGTCACGGCGTCGCTGCCGCGTCGCCCGCCGCCATAGCCAGCGCCACAGCAGGGCGAGCAGGAAGGCGAGCACCAGCAACGGCAGCCCGTAGGCCAGCCATTCCATGGTGTCGACTACGCCGTCAACGAAGGTGTCGCCGAGATCGCCGAAAGCACCGCGAAGCCGGCCCAGCGCCGAGCTGCGATCGCCGGAACGGAAGTTCAGGGTCAAGCGGTCGGTCTCCAGCCGATGCCGCTGATTGCCTGCCTGGGTGTCCAGGGCTTCGATCTGCGTGTTGATCAGTGCCAGCTCGCGACTCAGGCTGATCAGGTCGGACACCGCCAGGTCGCTGCGCTCCTGAAGTTCGCTCAGGATCGCCCGCTGCGTATGCAGCTGCGCCAACTGTTGGCTCGTGTCTGCGATCGCGGCACTCAGATCGTCGGCCGTTGTGCGTCTTGATCCCAGACGCCCGGCCTCGGCCGCGAGCGCGACCACGGGCGCCACCGCCTCGGGCGCCAGACGCATGGACACGCTGCCGTGACTGTGATGCCCTCGGCCTTCGACGACCTGCAGAACACTGCATGTGCCGTAGGTACGCTCGACACATGCGCTGCGAACCGCCTCGATCCGCTCGGCGACTTGATGATCGGCGTCGACGATCACGTCAACATGGTGTTCGTAGGCGAGATAGGCATCCGTGCCACCGCCCTCGCCTCGCACCTGCGGCGCGCTTTCCAGCGCCTGTTTTGCACAGCCGGCCGTCAGTGCAGCCAGAACCAGCAGTGAGAGTCCTCGAACCATGTCGCCTCCAGCCGAACGAGCGTCTGCGAGTTTTTCGGAAGATACCTCATCGATCGCTGTACCGGGATCGCGCCGACGACGAACGCCGATACAATGCGGCGAGGAGGAATCTGCATGGCAATCGACACGAACGACAGACCGCTGGCAACGGGCAAGCCGCGGCTGCCCCGCTGGCAGCTTGGCCGGGCGATGACCGCTTTCGCTTTCTGCGTTCGCGTGCTGATGCTGGCTTTGTTGATCCCGGCGGCGAGCGCAGCGACTGCGGACTGTAGTGAGTCCGGCCAGCCAATCGGCGGTCACGCCGAAGTCAGCGGTGCCGAAGCCATCTACACGCTGCCGCTGGCGATTCCCAGGCCGAAGCAGACGCTGATTCCCGACGTCTCGCTGAGCTATGCCAGCCGCCGCGGCGACGGCATTGCCGGCATCGGCTGGAGTCTGCATACCGAGCAGTCCAGCATTCATCGCTGTCCGGCGATCGTCGACAGCGACGGCCACGACGGCCGCGTGCACTATGTCGACAGCGATCGGCTGTGCCTGGACGGCAAGCGCCTGATCCTGGACGAAGGCGAGTATGGTCGCGACCGTTCGGTCTACCTGACCGAGATTGAAAGCGGCAACATCGTGTATCTGCGCGGAGACATCAACGACGGCGACGCAACCTTCGCCGTTCTTCAGCGCGGTTTCGGCACCAGCATCTATTCGGCGATCTCGACGCCGAAGGGGGCGCCGGCGCCGCTGTCGTGGAAGCGGGTGGTACTGACCCGGGAGGACCACCAGACGATCCAGTGGCGCTATGAGGGCCTGCCGGCCGATGAGGCGCTGTTGCGTGAGGTCCGCTACGGTGGCTACTGGGACATCGATAACGGACCCCCTAGGGCCGGCCCGTACGTCGTCCGCTTCCACTATGACGTGCGTGCGGACACGAGCTCTGGCCTGCTTGGCGGTGGCGAGTCAAGATCGACGCGGATACTCAGCCGGATCGAATCGGGGGTCCGGAACGCACACGACGTACTGCTGCTGCGGGCAAACTACCACCTGCGCTATCGCGAAAGCCAAAGCTCGGGCCGCCGGCTGCTGGATCGCATCAGCGGTGGCATCTATGACGACGACGGTCAGTACGAATGCCGCGCGCCGACCCGGATCGAGTGGCTGGACCGGCCCGTACGCTTCGATGCGCCTGCGCCGATGTCGATCCCGTGGCCTGAGCCGGACGCCCCGATCCACTGGCAACCCGGC
>CAZFUH010000529.1:0-2239 GCA_964522235.1 uncultured Rhodanobacteraceae bacterium | reverse complement strand
CCGGCCGCCTTCATCGACATCTGGGACCGCGCGACGGTGTCGTCCGGTGGCGATGCCGATGCCGGCGCGACCTACCAGTCGCTACTGCGCAACCTGCAATGGAGCGACGTGTCCGGCTCGCCGTTCCTCAGCGCGCTGAAGACCGCGGCCAGCGATGGCCTGCTGTCGATCAAGTTCAACGTCGACAGCTTCAATCTCGACTTCACCTCGCCCGATTTCATGACCGGGCGCATCGTCGGCACGATCGGCCCGGCCGCTGCCGACGAGCCGAAGCACCTGGTGCTCGGCCGCCAGTTCATGGCGGCGTCGGCAAAGCCGCCGGGCAATTTCTTCCTGCCGGCTGGCGGCATCAACTTCTGCGTCGCACGCGTCGATGCGGCGGCAGGCCTGGTCTACCTGGATCTTGGCAACGCCTTGCAGACCGGAGCCGCTGACGCGCTGCTCGACATCGGCGATCTGAGCCTGGGCGTCTACGACCCGCTGCTGACGCCGGCCGATCCGGCCGGCAGCATCACACCGATCGGCGATATCCCGGCCCATGGCACGAATGGCTACACGGCGCCGGACTGGTATGCGCGCACGGCCGGCGTCGTCGTGCTGCCGGTCTCCAAGCCGCTCGTGCCGATCGTGCAGGCTTCGCCGATGCTGCTGTCCAGCAGCAAGGGCCGATCGATCAGCGAGGCGAGCAGCGGTGCCTTTGTACGCGCCGATACCTTCGTGTATCGGATGAGTCCGGGCGGCAGCGCCGACATCGCGCTGTACGCGACCCGTTTCGGGCAGCCATTGGCCGGCGTCGACCTGGCATTCACCGTCGACAACTCGCAATTGCAGGCCCAGGTCGGCGAAGGTCCGCCGTTCGTGACGCCGAGTCCGCCGGTCGGTACGCCGGCTGGTGTGCTCGGATACGTCGCTACGCGGACCACTGATCGCGACGGCCGTGCCGTGTTCACGGTGACCGCATCCGATCCCGGCACGCCACGCCAGTTCAACGTCACGCTGAGCCATCCGACCGGCGACTACGGCATCGACGGCCAGGTCTACGGCCTGCGTCCCGGCTTCGTCGACACGACCAGGTATGCCACCGGGCCGATCAACCAGTGGAACTTTGTCAGCTTCCTGGTCTGGAGCGGCTTCACGACCACGGTGCCGGGGCGGCCGACCTGGTACGACGACCTGCAACCGATCTTTCAGCAGTACGCAAACCTGTATCCGGTGATGAACCGCTTTCTGGATCTGGCCGACTACGACTCGGTGGTACGCAATGCGCGCCTGCTGATCCTGGCCTTCGGCCTCGATGCGGCCGACCCGAACACCATGCCGGTCACGCGCGACCTGTCGCCGGCCAAGCGCAGCGCGATCCTGCAATGGTTGCAGAACGGCATGCCGCGTGGCACGCCACCAGCGCTGAAGGCGCTGACACGCGCGCCGGCGCCCGTGGCCGCCGCCGAAGCCGCGCCGGTAGCGCAACGTGGCGGCAAGGCCATGGCCGCCTCCCGCCGTCTCGTTCTGCAATCCGCCGTCAAGGAGACCACGCCATGATCCGCCTGCAACGCAGCATGCTCGCTGGTCTGGACGCGACCGCGCCGAAGACCGCCGCCGTGATCGCCGCATTGCAGAACGCGGTGGAGCTCGAGCACGCTACGATTCCGACCTACCTGTATGCGCTGTACTCGCTCGACGAAGCGAAGAACGCGGCGATTGCCGAGATCATCCAGTCGGTGGTGATCGAGGAGATGCTGCACATGACCCTGGCCTCGAACGTGCTCAACGCGCTCGGCGGCAACTCCGAGGTCGGCAACCCCGGCTTCGTGCCGACCTTTCCCGGTCCGCTGCCGGGTGGCGTCGAGAGCGATCTCATCGTGCACCTGGCGCCGTTCTCGATGCAGCAGTTGCAGACCTTCCTGAGCATCGAGCAGCCCGAGGATCCGCTGCAGTTCCCGGTCAAGGCCGCCGCCGAGGCCGAGCAGATCACGATCGGACAGTTCTATACCGCGATCTCTGACGCGATCGGCCAGCTCGGCGACGGCGCCTTCGTCAAGCCGCCGCGCAATCAGATCGGCCCGGATCTGATGGACGGCTCGATCATCGTCAGCGACGTCGCCAGCGCGCAGCAGGCGCTGACCATCATCATCGAGCAGGGCGAGGGTACCTCGACTTCGCCCGAAGAAATCGATGGCGACGACGTCGCGCACTACTACCGCTTCATGGAGATCCAGAAGGGCCGGCGGCTGATCGAAAC
>CAZFUH010000528.1:0-2258 GCA_964522235.1 uncultured Rhodanobacteraceae bacterium | reverse complement strand
TGCGGCGAACGTAATCGGCCTACTGCCTGGCACGCAGACGCCCGAGGAATGGATCATCGTCGGCGGTCACTATGATTCGCGGAATGAGCAGATCCTGTCACCACAACCGACGCCAGGTGCCGACGACAATGCCAGTGGCTGCTCGGGCGTTATCGAGGCAGCGCGCGCGATCCATCCGTTCCGGCCCCAGCGCAGCATTTTGTTCATTTGCTATGCCGGCGAAGAACAAGGGCTGCGCGGCAGCCATGCCCATGTCAGCGAGTTGACCGGCAGCGGCCAAATCGATCAGATCGCGGCCATGTTGAACATGGACATGATCGGCTGGTCCGCCGACCCCAACCTGGGCGTCTTGCTGGAAACTCAATCGGGTGCCGACAATGAGGCGCTAGTCGAACTGCTCGCCGACTCGGCAGCAACCTATGCCGGAACGCCTCTGGAAACCATTGTCGCCCATGCCTCCTGCTGCTCCGACCACATGCCGTACATCAACGCCGGCCGGCCCGGTCTGATGAGCATTCATCGCGGTCGGGCCTCGACCTATCCGCACTACCACCGCACGACCGATACCGCCGTGAACCTGGGGCCGCACGCCCAGGCGATCGCTGCCGCGATCGTTCGCAGCAATGTCGCCGCGCTGGCCGTATTGAGCGGCGCCAGCGATCGGATCTTTGCCGCCGACCACGAGTGAGTCGCGTTGCGACCGGCCACCAGTCTCCCGCCGCGCGGCTGCGATGGCGAGAGCTGGAGCTCGTCAAATCCTGATCTACGTTCGCCGGAAAGGTCGTTATGCGGCTGAGAACGCAGGCTGATCCGAACCCGGTTCGATCGAGGTCGCTGCGGCCCGAGCTGTCGACAGCAGCCGGAACGGTGTCCGAACATCCTCGGGGCAGCTGGCCAGACCGACTCGCCAGTCTCCGCTGGAGGCAAAGCGACTCTTGTGCAGTTCGGCGACCAGACGCTTGCGTACCGTGGCTCCGGCATCACCATCGATGATCAAGGCAAAGACCCCGGGCTGGAGCAGCGCCGCACGGCTCTTGGGAAAACCGACCTGCAGCCACTCGCCAAAGCCTCTGGCAACCGATCGCGACAACGGCTGGATGGTCTCGACTACGATCACCGACATGCTCTGGCCTTCGGCCAGGTGCTCGCTCGCCAGCGCCCGAGTCAGCCAACTGCGATTGTACAAGCCGGTTACCGGATCCTCGAATGCGCGCCGCTCGGCCAGTTCCTGTTCCTCGCGCTCGCGGTCGATGCGCAGCTGAATCATACGAGTATCGCGATAGGAGAAAAACAATGCGGCACTGAGAATGACCAGGGTGATCGTGGTGATCGGGCCGGCCGTCCAACCCGCCTCCAGACCGGAGGGGGTCAGGCACAAGGTTTCCGCGGCAAAGCTGGCAGCGGCCATGCCGGTGTAATGCATGCCGGTGATGGCAACGCCCATGATCAAGGCTGCGCCAACCCGCATCAGCAGGTGACGGAAATGGGTAACCTCGCGCAACGCAACGGCGATCATCAAGGTTACGACCGAAGCGCCTCCGGCAATCAGGAACGAAGCCGACAGCAAGATCGGGTCATAGCTGATACCCGGCGACAAGCGCATCGCGAACATGCCGCTGTAGTGCATGATGCAGATTCCAGCACCCATCAAGATGCCCGCCGGAACTACGATCTTCGGATCCAGCCGGTTCGGCCGGTTCTGCAGCCAGGACAAGGTCCACAATGCGACTGCCGATACTGCTACTGCGGCTACCCAGGACAAGATGGTCAAAGGAAGGTCGTAGATCACGTCGATCGGCAGCTTGAATGCCTCCATGCCGACGAAATGCATTGACCAGATGCCGGTACCCATGGCCAGGGAGCCGGCCAGAACCCAGACCGAAGTCCGGCTTCGCGGCTGCATGACCTTGCCGGCAATCTCCAGGGCCGTGAACGATGCGAGCACGGCAACCAGATACGAGAGTCCGACAATCCAAAGGTTGTATTCGCCCTGCATGTGCGTTCATCTCCCTGTGCATCCGAACCGAAACTCGGGCTCGGCATTCCCCTGCAATGCAGATCCTACTCCTGGTAACTGTCAGAGACCAGTCAAAACGCGGCACAAATCACGCTTTAAGCGCGCAATTCATCACATTTTTGTTAAGAATTGTTACGCAGCACACTTCAGCCGCGTGGGCACCGGAAGAGCCGCAGATGGCGGGGTTAGTGTGGTGCGTCGGAAGTTTGGTGCCTTTATCGCGCCGTGGATTCGGTCCCGA
>CAZFUH010000527.1:0-2266 GCA_964522235.1 uncultured Rhodanobacteraceae bacterium | reverse complement strand
CGTGCCGAGCAGTTGGCCGTTTCCGACTTCATCCGGCTCGCCAGACCATGACCCTCCTGCGCTTCACCGTGCTGGCCATCGCAGTCACGATCGGTCTCACGGACAACGCTGTCGCGTCGCCCGACGACGAGTTCAGGCAATTTCGCGATGCCGCGGTTCAGATCCTGTTCCCGCGGGGTCTGTACCTGATCGATCCGGAAACAATTGAAAACCCTGTTGCAGATGTAAACGTTAATCGCTCTCGAAAGGTCGCTCTCGTCACAATTGTTGACATCCCCGTATTGCAGCGACTGCTAATCTGGCCCTGACCGATAGCCGGAGTGCGGGCGAGCCACAGACGAGGACCGCCGGATCCGGCATCGACCGTACCGACCCTCGGACGGTTCAGCGCTTCGGTGACATCAAGATGTGGGCGATCTGCACAAGGACGTTGATTCAAACGGTTGCACTGCTGTTGGCACCGACCATTGCGGCAATACCGGCCGGTGCGGAGATGTCGCAGCCGAACGGCGATCGTGTTGCAGCTGCGCCGACCGAAGCGAACGCGCAGGTGTCCGGCACCGATGCGGCATCACGGCGGACGTTCGAGTCCGGACAACCGCTGATCCGCAATTTCAGCCCGCACGACTATGGCGCCCACTTCCAGAACTGGGCGATCGTCCAGCACCCGGATGGGCAGATGTACTTCGGCAATTCCGATGGCGTACTCGAATTCGACGGCGTGCGCTGGCGGCTGATCCCGGTCGACAACAACACCATCGTCCGGTCCCTGGCATTGGACGATACCGGCCGAGTGTATGTCGGTGCGCAAGGGGAGATCGGCTATCTTGAACCCGGTGCCGATGGCCAGATGCGGTATGTCTCGCTGCGCCAGCAGATTCCCGAGGCATGGCGCGACTTCGCCGATGTCTGGACCACGTTCGTGATGGACGATGGCGTGTATTTCGGCTCCTCTGCACGTCTGCTGCGCATAAGCGGAAACGAGGTTCGGTCCTGGCAGCCGGAGACCCTGTTTCACTTCACGTTCCGGATCGGCGACCGCCTGTTCATCCGCGAATGGCGCAAGGGGCTGCTGACCCTGGTCGATGACCGGCTGGAACTCGTCCCTGGCGGCGAGCAGTTCGCCGAAGAACGAGTTCAGGCAATGCTGCCCTGGGATGCTGGCGGCAACATCCTTGTCGCCACGCGCCACCGGGGATTCTTCACGTTCGACGGCACCGGCTTTCGCCACTGGCCGACCCAGATCGACGAGCAGCTCACCCGCGATCTGCTCTATCGTGTCACTCGGCTACCCGATGGCCGGCTGGCCATCGGCACGATCATGGGCGGCCTGTATCTGATCGACGCCGACGGACGCTGGCTGGGACATCTGGATCGGGATCTTGGCCTCCAGGACAACGCAGTCTATTTCACCTATCTGGATCAACAGGACGGCTTGTGGCTGGCTCATGATCGCGGGATCGCCCGGCTGGAAGTCAGCAGTCCGGTCACGCGCTTCAACGAAGACCACAACCTGTCCGGTGCGATCATCGATCTGCATCGACACCAGGAATACCTGTTCGCCGCGACCGCGCAAGGTCTGTTCCGGCTGGAACCAGGCGCGACCGCGCGTTGGGTCCGGATCGATGGCATCCAGTCCCAGACCTGGAAGCTGATCACCGTCGGCGACCGCCTTCTGGTCGCCAACATCGCCGGCGTCTACGAGGTCCACGGCCAGCAGGCGGTGCTGCTGCGCAGCTCCGAATTCCACAGCATGACAATGAAGGCCTCGAAGCACGTGCCGGGCCGGGTCTACATCGGCCTGATGAACGGTCTTGCGGCGCTCCGACGCTCCGGCGAGGTCTGGCTCGATGAAGGCCAGGTGGCCGGCGTTTCCGACGAAATCCGAAACATCCACGAGAGTGCCGATGGCCGGTTGTGGCTGGGCACCGAACATACTGGCGTGTTACGCGTGACCCTGTCCGAGCACGGCGATTTGAACGAACCGGCGATCGTCGAGCGCTTCGGCACCGATCACGGGCTGCCCGACCTGAATCAGAACTACGTATACCAGATCGATGATCAGGCGGTGTTCGCGACCCGTCACGGCCTGTTCCGCCTCGACATCGATGACCATCGCTTCGTTGCCGACTCGCGCTTCGCCGGCCTGTTTCCGGGCGAACTGCGCCGCCCGGGTCACCTGGCACAGGGGCCGGACGGACGGATCTGGATACGGTCTGGAGGCGAACCGGTACCAGGTCAGGCTCGACGGGCAGGACCAGGAATG
>CAZFUH010000526.1:0-2271 GCA_964522235.1 uncultured Rhodanobacteraceae bacterium | reverse complement strand
ATCGGGGCCGAAGACCAAGCGAGAATGGTGCGAAACTTCCGGCGCACCACACTAGTGACAGCAGCGTAATGGCGCCACGGGAGTGGCGCCAACAGCACATTGCTCAGGCTGGAACGACGGCACCCGGCGGGATGCCTTCGGTCGCACGACCCAAACGACGCAGGTGCCGGCCCGCCTTCGCCAAGAGCATCTGGGCCGAGCTGCCGTCCGCCGGATGGACACTGTAGCCATACTCGACATCGATCCGATGCTCGCCGCCGTCGCCGACATGCACGGGATCGCGGAACGCCAGGCGCAGGCGCGGCAACACCTCGCTCTCGATCCGCCTCCGTCCGGCATGTTCAATCACACCGGCAAACTGGCTGACGCTGAGCCGCGCCAACGAACTGTCATCGCTGAACACCGTACGCAAGCGCCCGACGATCGCCGGCAACAGCGGATGAAGATCCGCCAGCACGAAGCCGTCGGCAAGCCTGGTCACCGTGATTCGCGCGCTGACGACGGAAAACTCGCGCTGACCGCCAGCATTGCGGATCGCTGCCATCAAGGCCTGGATCAGTCCGCTGCGGTTGGCCAGTTCGGTCTCGCTGTCGATGAAGGCGTGACTGGCGACCCACTCCTGAAGTCGTTTCCGGTCACGTTCCTGTTCTGTCAACAGCTTCGCATTGGCGATACCAAAGCCCATCGACAAGGTCAGCGGCAGGATCAGCAGCGCGATCACCAGAACCGGGCCGCCCACCCAGTTGCCGGTCAGCTGATTCTCCGGGGCGCAGAACGAATCCGCCGCGAACTCGGTCGCCGCCATGCCGGTGTAGTGCATGCCGACGATCGCGAAACCCATCACAAACGCGGCACCGATACGTTTGAGCACATCGTTCCACGAGGCCACCACGCGCAGTTGAAACGCAATGACCAAGGCTGCAGCCGAGGCCAGCACCGCAATCAGCACCGAAGTCAGGAACAGAACCGGATCGTAATTCAGAGGCGGCTGTACACGCATTGCATACATGCCGGTGTAGTGCATCACGCAGATGCCGGCCCCCATCAACGTCGCGGCAATCAGCACCGCGCGCGGAGTCAACCGGGCCCGAGCAATCGTCCACAACGCCAGCGCTGAGACCATGACCGCCGCAACCCATGAATACACCGTCAACCACAGGTCGTAGGTGATCTCGATTGGCAACGAGAACGCAGACATTCCGACGAAATGCATCGACCAGATGCCGGTACCCATGGCCAACGAGCCGCCGACCAGCCATAACAGACGACCGCGCTCGGCGGACGCGACCCGCCCCGCCAGCTCCAGTGCAGTAAAGGATGCCAGTGATGCGATCACATAGGACATCAACACCAACGAGAAATCGTAGCTTCCGGTCATGGCCTGTTCTCCTCCCTCAGCAGGCACGATCACGTCGCCTCTAGTGCGCGATGTGCATCTAGGGACGTCTACTTAGGGTAGATCGTTCCGATTCGCGCGTCTGTGTCGTAGTTTCCGGAAACGTTGTGCACAGCGCCTCAAGACAAGTGCCGACTCGATGCGAAAGAATCTCCCGTTCCCGTGCAGCGAAAAATTGTCCTCCGGGTCGACACCGACGGTATCGACAACCAAAGTGAGTCAATGATCAGACTTGGTATCTGGGCCGCTGCAGGCGATCCGTGCCAATGCAGAAAATTGTGATCGGAATCGCATTATGAACGCGCGGATTGCCGTGATTCCGATGATTCGAACGCAGCAGGAATCCCATCGAAAACCAGCGCTACGGCGCCAATACGTGGGATGTCGTAACCGACAGCTGCGGCGCTTGCGTCAGCTGCCAAACACCCGTTCCATCCAGGTCCGGGTCGGACCATCCGGATGCAGATTGGTGCGCAGAATGTCGCTGGCTGGGCGCAATTCCGGCATCGAAGTTTCATGGCTACCGGAGGTTGCAGCCAGCAGCAACTCGACCCGCGCAATCTGAGGATGTCGCGCCGGCAACCGCGAGCGCAAGACCGAGAGCTGCAGAGTGCGCGCGCGCACCTCGGCCTCGCGGTCGCCGACCAAACGGGCAAGCTGCGCCTGCACATCGGCCAAACGATGGTTGCCCTCGGCAGCTGCTGCGGCCAGTTCAACAGCCTGCCGCAACCAGTCTTCGGCAGCAGCGGCATCGCCCCGGCCGATCGCGATGCGCGCCTGCAACAGCAGTGCGTCGATCTGCTCGCCACCGGCCGCGGCCGGCAGGTCGCGACGCACGGCCAGAGACGCATCGGCCAATGGCTGCGCTTCATCGA
>CAZFUH010000525.1:0-2283 GCA_964522235.1 uncultured Rhodanobacteraceae bacterium | reverse complement strand
GCTTGCCGGCCACTGACCGGCGGCGTCAGGCATTGCTTGCAAGCGCTGCCGAACACAGCGAGGCGGGCGTCGCCGGCGTCAGCGACGAGCACTACGCCGGCAGCCATTGGCTGGCCAGTTTCGCGGTCTACTTGCTGACTCGGCGCGGATTGTCGGCACGTTGATTCTTGCGGCTGCCGAGAAATGCGATCGTCAACGACAGCGCGAATGGCAGCAGGCGTTCGATCCATTGACCGGGCGCTGGTAGAAACCAGTTTGCGATCACCGTGGTGCCGGCGCCGACGACCATGCTCCAACCCAGCCAGGTCGGTGCAACGGGCCGGCCGAGCAGGAGCAGGATCACCGCCGGACCGAACGCTGCACCGATCGCGTTCCAGGCGAACAGCACGCGGGCGAAAATCGATTGCGGCAAGGTCAGGGTGATCGCAACCGCAATGACGCTGACTGCAAGCACGATCAGGCGCGAGCGCAGCACGGCTCGATGCTGCACAGGTTGCCGAGGCCAGTCGTGGCTGATCGAAGAGGCACAGACAAGAAGCTGGGAATCGGCGGTCGACAGGATCGCCGAAAGCGTCGCTGCCGTCATCAGCGCGGTCAATCCAACGGGTAGATAGTCCCGAGCGACCAGAAAGAACACACCTTCGCTGTCGGCAACCTGGCTCGGCTCGAACAGCGCTCGCGCGGCCAGTCCGAGCACGACCATGCCGCCATACAGACAGGCTCCCCAGGTGATCGCGATCGCTTGCGCCCGCGGCAGTTCGCGCGGGTCGCGCAAAGCCATGAAACGATTGAGCACGTGTGGCTGGCCAGGATTGCCAAGGCCGATGCCGAGCGTACCCAGTACGAACCCCAGTCCGGCCAGGCCGACATGGGAGCCGGTCAGCGACAGCAGGTTCGGATCATCGGCCTGGCTCAGAACCTCGATGATCGCGGCCGGACCACCGGCTGCAGCGACCGCGGCAATCGGCAGCAGCAGTGCGGCAAACAACATCAACAGCCCCTGAAGCATGTCGGTGTAGCTGATGGCGAGAAATCCACCGAGCAGGGTGTAAACAAGGATCACGCTGGCGCCCAAGGCCAGCGCCAGGTGTGGATCGATCGCCAACGCGCCGGCGAAGGCGGTGCCGGCTGCCTGGAATTGCGCGGCGACGTAGAACAGAAAACAGAACACCACAATCGCGGCGGCGATGCGGCGATTTCGCAGCGCCAGACCGGCCCGGTCCAGGCCAAACAGGACATCGAACAGGGTGACGTCGTCGCGACCGGTGATGCGTCGCAGTCGCGGGGCAACCCAGAGCCAGTTCAGCGCAAACCCGCCATAGGCACCGGGCAGCAGCCATAGCGCCGCCAGGCCCCAGCTGTAAGCGACACCGCTGATTCCGAGCAGCACCCACGCCGACGAGGAGCTGGATGCAGCGCTCAAGCCGGCACGCCAGGGTCCCAGGGTCTGGCCGGCAAGAAAATAGCCACGATTGTCCTGGCTGCGTCGCCGCGCCCACCATCCGATCCCGATCAGGACTGCTTGATAGCTCAGGACGATGGCCAGGACGTACAGCGCTTGTCTGCTCATCGGGCAACGATGCCCGGCGCCGCCGGTGCAGTAAAGCCATTGCTTTATCGTTCGCTTGGTTGTAAAGCGTGGCGCGCACCGCGCCCGAAGCTGTCGCCGAACGAGCCTGCTTGGCAAAAAAAAGGGGCGGCTACGCCGCCCCTGCCCCAGCGTTCAGAGCGAACGCTCGAAATCACGAACCAACTGTTCGGCCAGTTCCTTGCTGTAGCCGTAATGCTGCTGAACCTTGGCGATCACGTAGTCGCGATTGCCATTTTCATGAGCCAGATCTTCGTTGGAAAGCCGACCCCACGTGGTCTTCAGCCGCTCCTGCAAGTCCGGCCATTGTTCGTGGATCACGTCCTGATCGGTCATGCTGGCGTCCGCATTCAGGCGTGCATCGCCAGCTTGAGGTTGCGCATTTCGTCATGGCAGGCGCGAACCCTGGGAAGATGCGTGCTGAGTATCCGGCGCACCTCGGGCGAGTCGGTCTTGGCGAGCGCATCTTCGAAGTGTTCGAGTACACGATCCTCGGTTTCCTCCAGTTGGCCGACGTAGATCTTGTTGTCTTGCTTGCTGAAGGCTGCTCGAACATCGGCATAGGCTTTGCGCAGCGATCCGGCCACGGTGCCGCTCTCAGGTGGCGCTTCACCCATGCGCACCAGGTTGCCGGACAGGTCGTGAATCAGTTCGCCTTTCGCTGCCGCCATGCGGGTGAACATACCTCGCAATTG
>CAZFUH010000524.1:303-2295 GCA_964522235.1 uncultured Rhodanobacteraceae bacterium | reverse complement strand
CAGCGTCTGCGCGCGGCCGGTGGCGACACCGGCCGGCTGATGCTCGATGCCGGCATGGTCACCGAACTGAAGACTGTGGACGAGCTGCGCGAGCTGCTGATCAGCCGCGGAGTACGTGACGACGAAAGCTTCCGCCAGGTGGCCATGGACGACTACCTCGGCGTACTTGAGCGCGAACGCACCCCGCAGCAACGGCGTCAGGGGCCGGTCGCGATCGTCGTTGCGCAAGGGTCGATCGTTGACGGCGAACCGGGTCCGGGCATGGTTGGCGGCGTCTCGACCTCTGCGCTGATACGTCGCGCCCGCGAGGACGACGACGTCAAGGCACTTGTCCTGCGCATCGATTCGCCAGGCGGCGGCGTGTTCCCCTCCGAGCAGATCCGTCGCGAAGTGGAACTGACCCGACGTGCCGGAAAACCCGTTGTCGCGTCGATGGGTGATGTCGCCGCGTCGGGCGGCTATTGGATTGCGATGAACGCCGATCGCATCTACGCCGATCCAGCGACCATCACCGGCTCGATCGGCGTTTTCGGGCTCTGGTTCAATGCCCCGGAGACCATGGCCATGCTCGGCCTGAACACCGATGGTGTTCGAACCACCGACATCGCCGGCATGTTCGATCCAACCCGGCCGTATGATCCTCGCGTTGGCGAAGTCATCCAGGCCTATGTCGACAATACCTATGACCAGTTCATCGACAAGGTCGCGGTCGCTCGTGGCAGCAGCCGCGAGGCGATCGACGCGGTTGCTCGCGGCCGCGTCTGGAGCGGCGCGCAAGCGCACGAACGGCAGCTGATCGACACCCTCGGCGGTCTGACCGACGCGATCGCCGAGGCCCGGCGGCTGGCCGGACTGCCGGACGATGCGGCGTTCAACTACATCGAGCCGGAGCTGACCGGCTTCGAGCGCTTCATGCAGAGTGTCGCCGGCTCTGCGCTCGCCCACGCCATGCGCGAGAACGGTTTCGCCGCAACTGCCTGGCTCCCGGACGGCGTGCGTCGCGACCTCGCCAGTCTTTCCGAGCTGATGCCACGGTCTGGCGAGCGGCCCTGGCGGGTCTACGCGCACTGCCAGTGCGCGGCGTACTGATCCGGCGTGCCGGCGATGACGGCGGCGCGCTGGCGACTGGACGGTCAGACTGCACTGATCACCGGTGCCAGCCGGGGGATCGGTCTGGCATGCGCACGCGAGCTCGCCGGCCTGGGCGCACAACTGTTGATGGTTGCGCGCAGTGCCGACGGTCTGGAGACCGCACGCGCCGAGGTCGAGGACGAGTTTCCCGAAGCTCAGCCGCGGGCGTTTGCCGCCGATCTCGGTGATGCCGAGCAGCGCCTGGATGTGATCGACTGGTTGCGGGATCTGGACGCGCCGCCGCATATCCTGGTCAACAATGTCGGTGACAACCGACGGCGTGCCGCCACCGACTACAGTGCTGAGGAATTGCGCTGGCTCCTGGAAATCAATCTGCTCAGCGCCTTTGAGCTGAGCCGGTTGTGCCAGCCGATGTTGCGCGAACACGCGGCCGCCAGCATCGTCAATATCACCTCGGTGTCCGGCCTGACCCATGTCCGTACCGGCGCCGCCTATGGCATGGCCAAGGCCGGGTTAGCCCAGCTGACCCGCAATCTCGCCTGCGAATGGGCGCCGGACGGGATTCGAGTCAACTCGGTCGCGCCGTGGTACATCCGAACCGACCGCACCGCCGCCGCGCTGTCCGAGCCCACCTACTATGAAGAAGTGCTCGAGCGCACGCCGCTGCGACGCATCGGCGAACCCGAAGAGGTCGCCGCCGCAGTCGCCTTCCTTTGCCTGCCTGCCGCCAGCTACATCACCGGTGAATGCATTGCCGTCGACGGTGGCTTCCTGCGTTACGGCTTTTGAGCCTGCGATCTATTCGCTGATCAAGTGCAGTGCGGACTCCCTCCGACGAGCGGACATTGGTGGGCACACCCTCATTTAGAACTTAATCTCTAAGTAAATACTTTACTTCCG
>CAZFUH010000524.1:0-293 GCA_964522235.1 uncultured Rhodanobacteraceae bacterium | reverse complement strand
TGATCGATTCCCTCGCAGTGGACTTCGACTCTTTCTGTCTCGCAGCTGAATCCGATTCTCCCTGACGAAGGTAGCGTGAGAGCGATCACACCGAAGCTAAGAGCACTGTGAGCTAATCGCTTGCCCGCTACTTGGCTGCATACGTGCATCGCTCTTGCGACGTCGGCTTCGAACTGGAGTATTGCCAGAGCGTGAAGAACCGTCGGCACAGTGAGGATGGGCGGCTTCGGCAGGAGCTGGAGAGCAACGCCGACAGGAAGTGGCGAAGTGGGACCTCCCCTCAACGCAAAACT
>CAZFUH010000523.1:0-2301 GCA_964522235.1 uncultured Rhodanobacteraceae bacterium | reverse complement strand
TAATGCGGGCTAGGGCTCGAACTGGCCGTGCAGGAGGTAGCGGGTACCCGGATGCACCAGGCGTGCAGTGGTGATCGGCGCAGTGCGGGTAAAGGTGCGCCGAAGCACGATCAGGCACGGTTCGTCACCGCCGATGTCGAGCAGGCGCGCTTCGCGCGCCGTCGCGCGCGCGGCCTCGATGGAATACTGCGCTCGCCACAATGCGGTGACGCCGAACAGGTAGCGGGTCGGGGTGATGGTGCTGAAATCGACGTCCAGGTAGTCGGGTGCCACCGCCGGATTGACGTAGCGGTCCTCGCATTGCAATGGCACGCCATTGCCGTGGTGCACGATCACGGTGTGAAAGACCTCGGCACCCTTGACCAGGTACAGGCGCGCGGAGACATCGGGCGTGGCCTTTTCGGCGCGCTGAAGATGGACGACGGCATGATGGCGATCGCCGCGCGATTCGATTTCCTCATGCAGATCGCGAAGCGTCAACGTGCTGCTGAGCCGATCCAGCGGCGACGCGAACGTGCCTGCACCCTGCCGGCGAATGACCAGACCTTCGGCCTGCAATTCGCGCAACGCCCGATTCACAGTCATGCGGCTGACCCCGAACTCGGCGACCAGGTCGGCCTCCGACGGCATCAAGGCGCCGGGCGGCCAGCGTCCGGCGGCCAGGCCGTCCTTCAGATACTGCTTGACCCGGCCATATGGGGCCGACGATGTGGCGGGAACGATGGCGGTACCAGCGGAAGCCATGACCGAAGTGTAGTTGTCGCGACATGTCTAGACAAGTTATGCTGCGCCCTGATTCCGGAGCCGCGCCATGACCGACCACGCCCCGTCCCGACCTGTCGCCCAAGCACGCCCGGTGCGAGCACCGCGCGGCGACCAGATCAGCTGCGCCAACTGGCTGATCGAAGCGGCCTACCGCATGCTCCAGAACAACCTGGATCCGGAAGTCGCCGAGAATCCCGATGCCCTGGTGGTCTATGGCGGCATTGGCAAGGCCGCCCGCAACTGGGACTGCTTTGAAGCGATTCTGGCCGCGCTGCGCGCGCTGAAACCCGACGAAACCCTGCTCGTGCAGAGCGGCAAGCCGGTCGGCGTGTTCCGCACCCACACCGATGCACCGCGCGTGCTGCTGGCCAACAGCAACCTGGTGCCGAAATGGAGCACCTGGGAACACTTCCATGAGCTCGATCGCAAGGGCCTGATGATGTACGGGCAGATGACTGCCGGCAGCTGGATCTACATCGGCAGCCAGGGCATCGTCCAGGGTACCTATGAGACCTTCGCCGAAGCCGGGCGCCAGCACTACGGCGGCGATCTTGCCGGCCGCTGGATCCTGACCGCCGGGCTGGGCGGCATGGGCGGCGCGCAACCGCTGGCGGCGACCTTTGCCGGCGCCAGTTCACTGAATATCGAGTGCCAGCAGAGCCGCATCGATTTCCGTCTGCGCAGCCGCTACCTGGACGAACAGGCCGAGGACCTGGACGACGCTCTGGCGCGTCTGGCGAAGTACACGGCCGAAAAGCGGGCGATCTCGATCGGCCTGCTCGGCAATGCCGCGGAGCTTCTGCCGGAGCTGGTCAAGCGCGCCCGGGCCGGCGGCCTGCGGCCCGATCTGGTCACCGACCAGACCAGCGCGCACGATCTCGTGCACGGCTACCTGCCGGCGGGCTGGAGCGTCGAGGAGTGGCAGGCCGCGCAAGCCGACGACAGCCGGCACGATGCGCTCAGATCGGCCGCCGCGCGCAGTTGCGCCGTGCACGTCCAGGCCATGCTGGAGTTCCACGCACTCGGCATCCCAACCGTCGACTACGGCAACAACATCCGTCAGGTCGCGCTCGACCAGGGGGTCGGCAATGCCTTCGACTTCCCCGGCTTCGTGCCTGCCTACGTCCGGCCTCTGTTCTGTCGCGGCATCGGGCCGTTCCGCTGGGTCGCGCTGTCGGGCGATCCGGACGACATTCGCAAGACCGACGCCAAGATGAAGGAGCTGTTTCCAGAACATGCGCATCTGCATCGCTGGCTCGACATGGCCGCCGAGCGCATCGCCTTCCAGGGCCTGCCTGCGCGCATCTGCTGGATCGGACTGGGCGAGCGTCACCGCGCCGGCCTGGCGTTCAATGAAATGGTCAAGCGCGGCGAGCTGAAGGCGCCGATCGTCATCGGCCGCGACCACCTGGACAGCGGCAGCGTCGCCAGCCCGAATCGCGAAACCGAACGCATGCGCGACGGCAGCGACGCGGTCAGCGATTGGCCACTGCTCAATGCCTTGCTCAATACTGCCAGTGGTGCGACCTGGGTCAG
>CAZFUH010000522.1:0-2303 GCA_964522235.1 uncultured Rhodanobacteraceae bacterium | reverse complement strand
GGCCGTGAACGCCGGTATCTCGGTGTCGCGCGTCGGCGGCGCGGCCCAGACCAAGATCATGAAGAAGCTGTCCGGTGGTATTCGAATCTCGCTGGCGCAGTATCGCGAGCTGGCGGCGTTCGCGCAGTTCGCGTCCGACCTGGACGAGGCGACCCGCAAGCAGCTGGAACGCGGTCAGCGGGTCACCGAGCTGATGAAGCAGAAGCAGTACGCGCCAATGTCGACCGCGCAGATGGCGCTGTCGATCTACGCCGTCAACGAGGGTTACCTCGACGACGTGCCGCTGAACAAGATCGGCGTCTTTGAGGCTGGACTGCATGCGCACCTGTCGCACACCCAGGGCGAGCTGGAAAAGAAGATCGTCGACACCGGCGCCTGGGACAAGGATGTCGAGGCGGCGTTCAAGACGCTGATCGCCGACTTCAAGGCCACCGGCAGCTGGTAATGCCGGCGCAGGAAGCAAGCACGAGGGGGTACGGTGCTGCGGGAGAACACCGCAGCATTGCCGCATCTGCTCGATCGCTTTCCCGCCGCTCCCTGGCACGATAGACACGAGAACACGACAGGTAATCAGACATGGCCGGTGGTCGCGAAATCAAAACCAAGATCAAGAGCGTGCAAAACACCCGCAAGGTGACGCGCGCGCTGGAGATGGTCTCGGCCTCGAAAATCCGCAAGGCGCAGGATCGGATGAAGTCCTCGCGACCGTATGCGCGCCTGATGCGCCAGCTGATCAGCCACATCGGTCAGGCAAACTCCGAGTTCAGCCACCCGTTCCTGACACAACGCGAGCAGGTGCGCCGTGTCGGCTACATGATCATCTCCAGTGATCGCGGCCTGGCTGGCGGTCTGAACTCGCAGCTGTTCCGACGCATCATCACCGATATGCGCCAGTGGCAGGAGAAGGGCGTCGAGGTCTCGCTCGTGACCATCGGCCAGAAGGCGACGGCGTTCTTTCGTCGTCTCAAGATCGACTTCCTCGGCTCGGTGACCCACCTGGGTGAAAAGCCGCAGATCGAGCAGCTGATCGGCGTCATGACCACGATGCTGGATGGCTACAGTGAGGCGCGACTGGATCGAGTGTTCCTGTGCTACAACGATTTCATCAACACGATGACGCAGCGGCCGACCGTCGATCAGCTGTTGCCGCTGCCGGCAACCGAGCCGCTGGAAGCCAGCCATGACTGGGATTACATCTACGAGCCGGACGCCGAGACGGTGCTGAGCCAGGTGTTGAATCGCTATGTCGAGTCGCTGGTCTATCAGGCAGTGCTTGAGAACCTGGCTTCCGAACACGCCGCGCGCATGGTCGCGATGAAGTCGGCTTCGGACAACGCCAGCAAGCTGATCGACACGCTGAACCTGGTCTACAACAAGGCTCGGCAGGCGGCGATCACGCAGGAGATCTCCGAGATCGTCGGCGGCGCCGCCGCCGTCTAAACAACAGGAGTGAGTGAAGAGGAGTGAGAAGTGAGTAAGTGCGACGGCGGGTTGCAAGGCACTCTTTTCTCACTCCTCTTCACTCACTGCCACCCAACCTCGCCGGTATCGTTGAAACAACGAAACCGGTACAGAGTTTCAGAGCTTTTGGAGTTACAGACATGAGTCAGGGCAAGGTCGTACAAATCATCGGCGCCGTCGTCGACGTCGAGTTTCCGCGGGCCGAAGTGCCGAAGATCTACGACGCGCTGAAGATCGACGGTACCCAGATCACGCTGGAAGTGCAGCAGCAGCTCGGTGATGGTGTCGTGCGCTCGATCGCGCTCGGCTCCACCGACGGACTGAAGCGTGGCCTGATGGCACGCAACACCGGCAAGGCGGTTTCGGTGCCGGTCGGCAACGCCACTTTGGGGCGGATCATGAACGTGCTCGGCGAGCCGATCGACGAAGTCGGTCCGATCGATGCCAAGGAGCACTGGGAAATCCATCGGCCAGCGCCGAGCTTCGCCGAGCAGGCTGGTGGCGAAGAACTGCTGGAGACCGGCATCAAGGTCATCGACCTGATGTGCCCGTTCGCGAAGGGCGGCAAGGTCGGCCTGTTCGGCGGCGCCGGCGTCGGCAAGACCGTGAACATGCTGGAACTGATCAACAACATTGCGACTCAGCACGCAGGCTTGTCGGTGTTCGCCGGTGTCGGTGAGCGTACCCGCGAAGGCAATGACTTCTATCACGAGATGATCGAAGCCGGCGTGGTCAAGCCGGACAATTTTCCGGAGTCCAAGGTGGCGATGGTCTATGGCCAGATGAACGAGCCGCCGGGCAACCGTTTGCGTGTCGCGCTGACCGGCCTGACCATGGCCGAG
>CAZFUH010000521.1:0-2329 GCA_964522235.1 uncultured Rhodanobacteraceae bacterium | reverse complement strand
AATGCGTACAGATCCTCGGGCAGGTTGATGCCTTGCTGCAGCACGCTGCCGTCCGCGTTCAGAATCGTAAAGGCCGGGAAGTCCGCATCGCTGAAGTCGTAACGCATCGGCGGGCGCAGGGTCGAGCGGAAGATGTACTGCTGGCGCTGGGGAAGCTCCAATTCACCCTTGCTGTACGACGTCTGCCAGTTCAGTCCCCAGTCGTCCAGATAGTGCTCACCGCCCAGATTCAGCGCGGTGATGGTCTGCTCCTGGATGCGTTGGCGCAGTTCCTTGTCGAAGGTGGCGCGATCGGCAATGCCGACGCGTTCGTCGGAATCGTCGCTATGGCGTTCGTATTCGATCGTAAAGGTGTTGCGGAACTCGTTGTCGCGAAACTTGGAGTAATTCGCGATCAGATATAGCAGGTGGTTCTCGTCGATCCGGGTGTCGAAGCGGCTGGTGAAGCCGAGCCGGGTGCGCTCGCCTTCGTAGTCCTTGATTTCGGTGACCTCGGGCAGGATCCGGCCGTCGTCTTCGCGATAGAACGCTGTCTCGACATTGTCGGTATAGCGGCCGGCCTTGCTGCCGGAGGCGGCGAACAGCAGGCCGACATTGCGGCCTTCGCCGACCGTGGTGCCGAGGGTGACGTTTCCGCGCTGGTTGGTGCCAGAACCCAGTTCGTAGCGACCGGCGCCGAGCGCGCCGCGCAGGATCGGTCCGTCGCGATCGAGCGCGCTCTGGGTGACGATATTGATCTGGCCGGCGATGGCATCACCGTCCATGTCCGGCGTGATCGCCTTGGTCACTTCCAGGGTCGCGATGACGTCGGACGGGATCGTGTCCAGCTCCACGGCACGACGTGCGGCATTCGGCGCCGAAAGCTGTACGCCGTCGATCGAGACGCTGGTGAACTCCAGCGGAGCACCACGTACGTTCACGTAGCGCCCTTCGCCCTGATCGCGTTCGATCGAGACGCCGGGGATGCGCTGTGTGGCTTCGGCCAAGTTGGCATCAGGGAAGCGGCCGAGCAGGTCGGCGGAGACGACATTCTTGTAGTTCTGCGATTCCCGCTGCTGGTTCAGTGCCAGAGCTTGAGCGTCCCGGGTCGCACGTACCTCGACCCGGTCCAGTGTCGTTGCGCCGGCGATCGTGCTGATCAGGGTGATCTCGGCGCGCAGGCCACCACCGGGGGCCAGGTCGATATCGGCATACTGCGGTTCGTAGCCGAGATAATCGACGCGCAACTGATAGTTGCCGGGTGACAGGCCGGCGATGCGAAAACTGCCGTCGGAGCTGGTGACCGCCGACTGGCCATCGATCGTCACTCGGGCACCGGGCAGTGCGGCCAGGCGGACGGATTCGCGGACGCGTCCGAAGACAATGCCCTCGGCGCCTTCCGTGCTGACTTCAACAGCACTGCGCTCAGAAGCGCGCGATTGAGCCAGGATCGTCGGGGTGACTGCGCACAGTGCGGCTGCGATGGCGGCGGCCATCAGGCTTCGTTTCAGTTGCATGGTGGTCTCCGGCTGATCAGATGGATCGGGCTAGGACGCCCGTGTCAGCTCGGAGAGTCTGAGTACGATGAATGACATCGCGTTTGCAGCGAGGTTGCCGTTCGGTGATTTGGTTCCTGTTCGATTCGTGCTTGAACGCACATGTCATGCCCATGTCATCGTCACGGCCTAGGCTGGCTGCCGTCGTGTTCGGCAAGCCTTGCGGGCGGCCGTGGGCGTGCCTTGTGCAGCCAGCTGCTGCCACCTGTAATTCAGGAACCAACTTCTGTGTACGGAAACGAAATGATGCTTCGATGCGGGCACGTTCTGGTCGTCCTGAGTCTGGTCGGCGCTTTGGCCGCTTGCGGTCAGCGCACGACTGAGACAGCAGGCACCTCGCAGCCGCCTGATCCATTGCCGCAAGCGGCCGCCGAGCCGATCGCCGGCGAAAGAGTCGATGCTCAGGAGCGTCGGTCGGCGATCGTCGTTACCGAGGCGTTCGCGACGGCAATGACGCCCGACGACAACATCGATTCATTGGCTTCGTGGACCTCGGCCGATGGTGGCACCTGGGTGTTCGCGACCGCGAAATCGACCGATCGCCTCGTTGTTTACGACGGCGATACCGGCGCGACCCTGCGCACGGTCGGTGCAACCGGAGATGACGACGGAAGGTTCCGCCGCCCCAACGGCGTGTTCGTGATCAACGATCTGCTGTTCGTGGTTGAGCGCGACAATCGGCGCGTACAGGCATTTGCGTTGCCTGAACTCGAACCATTGGGTCATTTCGGCAGCGAAGAGCTGATCAAGCCCTACGGTCTTTGGGCCGAGTACCATGGTGGCAGCTACCGCCT
>CAZFUH010000520.1:0-2332 GCA_964522235.1 uncultured Rhodanobacteraceae bacterium | reverse complement strand
AACTGAGTACGCAGACGGCGCGGTTCGCCAACGAGCGTCGGATTCTGGCCAGCCTGGCGCACGAAGGGATTGCGCGCCTGCTCGACGCCGGCGTCGATTCCCAGGGCATCCCATACGTGGTCATGGAGCACGTCGATGGTGAGCCAATCGACCGCTATTGCCAACGCCATGGTCTTTCTGTGCGTCAGCGCATCGAGTTGTTTCTCAAGGTCGTCGACGCGGTGCAGTATGCGCATGGCAGCCTGATCGTACACCGCGATCTGAAGCCGGAGAACGTTCTGGTAACCGCGGCAGGAGAGCCCAAGCTGCTGGATTTCGGTATCGCCAAACTGATGGATGAGGTCGATCCGAATCTGACCGGTACCGGCATGCAGGCGATGACCCCAGGCTACGCGAGCCCGGAACAAGTGCAGGGTCGGCCCATCGCTGTCACCAGCGATGTCTACTCCCTCGGCGTTTTGCTCTATGTGCTGCTGACCGGGCAGCCGCCGTACCGGATCGAATCGATGGCGCCGGCGGAACTGCTGCGGACGGTGTGCGAATCGCAGCCTCCGCTACCAAGTCGTCTGGCACGGGACCGGGGGATCCGACTGGATCGACCGCTGGATCATGTGCTGCTGAAGGCATTGGCGAAGGCTCCTGAGCACCGCTATCGGAACTGCGTCGAGTTCGGTGCCGATCTGCGGCGCTGGCTGTCAGGACGACCGGTGCGGGCAATGGCCGCCGGCCGCATCTACCGTTCATGGAAATACGTGCTGCGGCATCGGTTGGCGTTCGTGGTTGGAGCGCTGGTCGGCGCTGTTCTGCTCGCGAGCAGCGGCTACGCGTGGCTCCAGGCTCGTGATGCGAGGGCTCATGCCGACACCGTGGTTCTGGAACGGGAGCGATTGGCTCGAATCAACGAGTTTCTGGTAGATGTGTTGCGCGCTCCGGATCCAGAGCGCCATGGCCGGCAGGTGACCGTCGCCGAACTGCTCGACTCCGCAGCGGCGGGTCTGGACCAAGGCCTGAGCGACCAGCCGGCGGTGCAGGCGGCGATGAGAATGGCATTGGCGCGTAGCTACCAGGGTCTGGGGTTGTACGAGTCCTCGATCGAGCAGGCGCAGGCGGCGGCAGATCTGTACCGACTTGACACGACCACGGATAGATCCGACCTGGTTCGCATCTACATCCATCTTGCCAATACCTCGATGCACGTGGGCCGCTACGAGGATGCGCGAGCGCATATGACGTCGGCGCAGACGTACCTGCCGGACGACGATTCCAGAGTTCTCGCGCCTTTGCACACCTCGCTCGGCGGCTTGGCCTATGGTCTACACGACTACCGCGAGGCCGCTGTCCACTTTGAAACCGCGTTGTCCATCCTGATGGAGCAAGAGCCGGTCGAGGAAGTTGGGGTTGCCTCGTTGCTGCGAAATACTGCCCTTGCGCACGCCAGCCTCAACGACCACGAAAAGGCGATACCGTTCGCCAGGCGCGCCCTGGAACAATTCGAGCGAATGCACGACGGTCCGCATCCCGACACGCTTCATGCACTGAGAAATCTGGCTGACGTATTGAGGAGTCAGATCTACCAAAAAGCCGACCCTGATGACGATGAGGTCGAGGCGGTCGCCTCGCTGTATCGAAGCGCGCAGGAGCAAGCCACGGAACTGCTGGGGTCGGAGCATCCCTCGACACTGGACATTCGGGTCGCGCAGGCCATGCTGTACCGACGTACGAATCGCTTGGCCGAGGCCGAGCGGTTGGCGAGGGAGATCTGGGACGAAGGCATCGGCACGCAGGAACAACCTGTGCGCCAACGGGGCATGGCCGGCGCCACTCTTGCCGCTGCCTTGATCGGTCAAAACCGGCCCGATGAGGCGATGGCGGTCGTCGGCGAGGCACGTGAGATTCTGGCTCAACTGCATTCGGATCGACATCCAGTCGTCTTGTCGGTAGACGGCATGATCGCGCACGCGCGGATGCAGCAAGGCGAGCGCGAAGAAGGGCTGCGACAGTACCGTAGCGTAGTCACGGAGATGGCAGCGATTCTGGGAACCGAGCACCCGGACTACCTTGTGCTGCAGAAGCGATTGCAGCAGTTTGAGAAGGAGTTCGGTCCGGATCCAGTGGACTGAAACGCTTCGACAACGTATGCGCCAAACTTCAAGCCCGGACGGCGGTTGCCGCCCGGGATCGAGGTGCGACTACCAGACCGCGCGGACCAGCACGATCAGCACCAGTACCGGTGCGACCACGCGCACCAGCCACTGCCAGGCGATGAACATCCAGTCCGGCAGATCGGACAGTTCGTCGCGGGCAATGCTGCGCTTCAGCGCCCAGCCGGCGA
>CAZFUH010000519.1:0-2339 GCA_964522235.1 uncultured Rhodanobacteraceae bacterium | reverse complement strand
GCGTGAGCAGATCCAGGTCGTAGGTCATCTCGTCGAACTGAAACGAGCGGCTGTCGCGCCCGCGCAGTTCCAGATACTGAATCCCGTCGTGGTCGATCAAGCGACCGATGTCACCGAGGCAATAGCGGAACACCGGGAAGCGTTTGCGATAGGAATTGGTCACGGCGACCATTCCAAATCCGTCCTCGTCCGGTGCCAGGATCTCGATCACGATCCCGGGCAGCAGCTGGAACCAGCCAGGACGCAGGTTGCCATCGCAGCAGCCGAGAATCCCGGTCTCCGCACCGCCATACAGCGACCACACCTGGCGGGTTTGCAGCGTTGCCCGAAGCAGGTTCAATGCCGACGCCCGCAACGGTTCGCCGGCATAGAGCAGCTGCGGGACATCCAGTTCCAGCCTTGTTTCGGCGAGAAAGCGCGCGAACAGCAGCAACTTCGACGGCGTGCCGAGAATGTGCGTGGGTCGAAACCGACAGGCAATCGCATGCATGTCCTGGTAGCGGGCATGCGCGCTCATCGGCAAGGTGGTCGCGTCACAGCGCTCAAGCAGGTCGTCCAGGATCGCCGCGGTGCGGTACAGATCCGAGTAGCCGAAGATGTTCAGCGCAATCGTGTTCGCGTCGAAGATGCCGGCGCCACGCAGGTGATGCGCGAGCACGCGGCGCTGGGTATGGTTCTCGCCGATGTCGACCGGAAAGATCAGCGGCTCCTGGGTACTGCCACCGGAACGGACCAGATACACGCCGCCTTCCGCGCCCGGCATGAAACCGGCCAAGGCCGGGCGCAGCAGATGCTTGTCGAACGCCGGTGCGTCGGCTTGGTCATGCACGTTCAAAAGCAGATCGCGATAGAACGGGTGCAGGCGCGCCCGGGCGAAGCTGTCGCGCAGGATTGCCTGGCGGCGAGCGGCAGCGTTTGCTTGCCCCGGCATGGCCGCTATGCCACCGGCGCTGCGTGTTGCCGCGGCGGCCGGATGCCAAGCCGCGACAACAATGGCCGATGGTGCTCGACGAAGGCCGAGCGCTGCTCGTGGTCGGGCAGGCTGGTCAAGGCGTGCTCCAGCCAGCGCCGTCCGAGCATTTCGCTCAGGCGGCGATCGTCGCGGTCACGGCTGTCGGCGTAGCGCTCGATCGTCGGTGGCACGTCGAGTTGCCGCCAGTCGCTGCAAGCTCGGTGCGAGAGACTGTCGCCGACGATTCGAAAGCGGATCAGCGGTGCCGCGATCAGTCCGACCCGACCGGCCGGATGCGACACGATGTCCTTGAGCACCCGGTACCAGAAGTCCAGGCCTTCATTCAGCCGCGACGTCGCGTGATAGCGCTGGACGGCGAGCCAGGATCTGCGTACGACGACATTGCTCGCGCGTCCGAGCACGAACTCCGGACAGCCGACGGCATGCAGCGGAGCCGCTACCAGGAACACGTCCTCGGCAACGGCAATCAGTTCGTCGGCCAGCGCGTGCAGGTCGGGAAAGTACTCGCCTTCCGGGTCGCTGGCGTAGCCCAGTATGGCCAGATCCAGACCCTGCTCGTCCATGTTGTCGTCGATCCTGGCCAGGGCATCGGGACGGTAGCGGTCGTCGGCATCAAGAAAGCTGATCAACTCCCCGGTGGCGCGTTCCAGTCCGGTATTTCGGGCATGGCCAGGACCACGATTGCGGTCCAGGCGAATCAGCTCGATCCGGGTGCCGGAAAGCGCCCGGGCATGCTCGGCCAGCGCCTGCTGTGCGTGTCGAGGACTGTCATCGCTGCTGGCGTCGTCGACGATGATGATCTCGTCCGGCTTCTTGTCCTGCCTCGCTAGCGACGCGATCGCGTCGGCGACGTAGTCGCGCTTGTTGTACAGCGGGATGACGACGGAATGCTTCATGCCGCCATCAAGGCCGGGTACAGGCGGCCGCGCCCCTGGTGGACATTGATGATCGACTCGCCGGAACCCCGGAAAACCCCGGCGCCATGACTGACCGGGCCATGGCACAGCTGCATGCCGACGAGATGGATCGGCAGGCCGGACTCGGGATCGTGGAACTGCGCCTGTTCGACATAGTCCTGGAACATGTACTGCGAGCCCTGACGCCGGACCAGATTGCGCCACGCGCTCGGACTGCACTCACTGCGGATCTGGGCATCGACGCCCCGACCGCCGCTGTTGCGCTTGGCGATCATGTTCGTTGACCGCGCCAGCAGCGATTCGCGAGTGTCGTCGTCGGCGACAACCCAGGACGGAATCAGATAGCGACGCAGGGCCTGATAGTCACTGGTCGGCATATGGTCGGCCATGATGCCGGAATCGCACAGCACCGCGAGCACACGCTTGTCATGGATCAGGATCAGGGTGCG
>CAZFUH010000518.1:0-2372 GCA_964522235.1 uncultured Rhodanobacteraceae bacterium | reverse complement strand
TCCTCGATGGCAATGGTCGCATTGGGCGCCTGCTGATTGCCGCACTGCTGGAACACCGGGGCTTGTTGCCCGAGCCGCTGATGTACCTGAGCGGCTACCTGAAGCAGCATCACGGACAATAGGGACACCCACAATCTCACCGGCTGCTATCCGGAGAATGATTGGTGTCCCGATTGCCCACGATTGCCCAGGTGTCCCGATTGCCCCGGCCCGGGAGACAACTCCGGCGGAGAGCCTCATCGAGCCGCCACTTGACGCAGTTCATTGGATGAAGCAGCACAGAACGTCCATTCCGGCCGCCATTGCATGCCGTATCGGCCGAACCTGTCGTGACGTAAGTGGATCGATACGACATCCCTGCGCCATCGATCCACTACCCGTTCAGAGCCCGGTCTTGCCCAATTCCCTAGTGGTCCGTGCCGCCGTTTGATCGTCCGGCTCGAAGGTGATCACTTCGCGGACCCGCAGATTCAGCGCGTCGGCCACCTGCTGCAATCGATCGACTGACACGCCACGGTAGTCGGTCGCCTCGTAGCGCTGCACTTGCTGCTCGGCCATGGACAATCGCTCGGCCAATTCCTTCTGGGTGAGGTTGCGCACAACTCTCGCCTTGATCAGTGCCGCGCCGATACCGACGATCGACTCGGCCTCGAGCTCTCCGATCTTTCCCTGCCGCAGGGCTTCGTATTCGGCCAACTCGGCCTCCAGATCGTCGAGTTGGCTACGCAAGCCATCACGAATGCCCTTCGCAGCCTTCGGATGCAGCCCCTCCTTGAGCGGCGCGTCCAAGGCCTGGCGGAACCGCTCCGCCTGGGCCTGGGTGTTCAAGTACTGCCGATGGTTGGTGATCATGGCAAGTCACTCAGCTCGATCACGACGATGCCCTTGCGACGCCCGTCCCGATCTGCCTGGAAGAACTCCCGAAACAACGTACCCTGCGGATCGGCCTCGAGATCAGCGATGAACAATTCGCCAAGAAAGGCAGCCTTCTGCACGGCACGACCTTGACCGAACTGGAGCAGACGGTCATCCAACGAGTCGAAATCCACGCCGACCGAGTCCCAACACGCATCGAAATCACCCGGAACCTCTCTTGACGTCACGAAGCTGCCATCAATCCAGGCTCGCCGACAGCCCGCCGATTGCAGCAACTGCAGCGCTTTCAGCAAACCGTCGAGCAAGCGTCTTCGCCACGGTGTGTAGCCATAGCGATCCACCAGCGCCTGCCAAGTAGCCCGATGCTCGCCGGCAGGCAGATAGCCGGTCGCGGACTCGAAATCGGGAAGCACAACACAACTCTATCATTGTGTTGTGGTGGCAACAAGCGATCGCCGTCGCCCAGCGGACGGACCCGTGGCCTCGTCCATATGGAGACCACTCCACAGCTTGCTGGGTCCATGCCGTTCGTTGTGGAACCCGGCTTGGCAAGACATCCTTCGCAGGCCGGACAGGCCGGCGGCAAACCCTCGGATCAAAGGCTGCTTTAACCCGCATTTCTCAGCCCACCTGCTGCGGCCGCCGATCTTCGCGCCGTGGCGCGGCGTAGTGTCGACCACGCCTTCGCCGCCAAACAGTCGTGCGCCGCACCACGACGCGATCTCGGCGCACTCGCGACGGCCTAGTACGGCGTTAAACCGCTGCCCGAAGCAGTGTTGCGCGACATACGCTTTGTATATACACTTCAGCCATGGAGTTCACTTGGTCGGAGCGGAAACGCTCCCTCAACCTCAAGCAGCACGGACTCGACTTCGTCGATGCGCCTGCTGTCTTCGGTGGCTTGACCTTCACTTTCGAGGACGACCGGCTCTCCTACAACGAACAGCGATTTGTCACCCTAGCCCGCATTTCTCCCACCGCGCCGTCGCGAGGGCGTCGAGATCGTGTCGTGGCGCGGCGCACGGACTGTTTGGCGGCGAAGGCGTAGTCGACCCTACGTCGAGCCGACAAACGGGAGTACGCCGCGCCACGGCGCGAAGATCGGCGGCCGCAGCAGGTGCGGTGGGAGAAATGCGGGCTAGGGTTACTCGCCGGTGTTCCCGTCTCAATCGTCCATACGGAGACCGCCCATGAAATCCGCATCATCTCGTTCCGCCAAGCGACCCGCCGCGAAGCGCAAATCTTCTTCGGTGCAATCAAAGACTGACTGGACCCGGCTCCAGTCCAAAGCAGCGGTGTCGGCTGCTCCCGAGCATCCGGAGGCTGACATCCGCCACGTCATGCGCGGTGTCGTTCGCCGTGGCCTCAAGCCGCAACCACCCAAAGTGGCCATTTCTCTACGCGTGGAGGAAGACGTGCTGGAATGGTTCAAGGCGCAAGGTCCTGGCTATCAGACGCGCATCAATGCGGTGCTGCGGGCGTTCCGCGATGCATCG
>CAZFUH010000517.1:0-2383 GCA_964522235.1 uncultured Rhodanobacteraceae bacterium | reverse complement strand
CGTTGCAGCAAGACAAGACTCAGGCGGGGCGCAAGCGCCCCGCCTTTTTATTTGCCCGCAGGTAGGGCCGTCATCAAACGGTGAATGCAGCGCAGGTCTTCTCGGACGATCGCGTCCGGATCCAGAGCGCGATAGGAGCCTGCCCCGCCAGCGGGGGCCGAAGCGCCCTGTCGTCGGCAACAGCGGGCCTGGCCGTGACAGCTTGACTCCGACGAAACAGCTACCGGGTTTAAGGGAGCGGGTAAGTACGAGAACGATGAGAGTCCTGGAGCGATCAGATTTTCGAGTCAACCGGCAGCGCCGGAAGTACGACCATGTTCAAACGAAATGACCGCCGGGCGGCACCCGGAACGACACTGCGGAAGACGCGCTCTGGCGGCGACATCCGCGACTACTCCCCTATGGAGATCTGCTTGTCCTGACGAGTTCCGAGTTCGCGCAGCTCCGACAGCAGTTCGTGCGCAAACGAGTAGTCGTCGTTCAGGCCGCTCGCCGGCGGCGGATTCGGCCAGCCCGATCGATCCATTCCATCCCAATGACTGCGTATCTCCGCCAGAACACGATCACGATCGGCCGGGTCGGCGATGAAATCGAACGCTTCCAGCGCTGAAGTCAATGCGCTCCATGACGACACCGGCTCCTGCTCGGCCAGCAGCCGCAAAAGGCTCTGGCGGGCGAAACGACGGCTGGATGGGTACTTGTCAGCCATGGCCTCGATCAGGAACGGCACCAGCCATAGACGCTGCCGCGGGCTGCCATAGCCGGCGACACCGGCCCGATAGGCGGTCACGGCCTTCTGGACCGGATCACCGGCGATCATCGCTGCCGCCTCGCTCAGCCCCGGGTCGACCCCGTCGAGGCGATGCACGCGGCTGGAATCCTGGCCGAGTTCAACCGCTGCCCAGATGGGAGAACGATCCAGATGGCAGTTCAGACAGGCATTCGGGCGTCCGGCAGCGGCGTCGCGCAGGGCATCGGGCGACTCGATGCGATGGCTGCGATGGATGTCCATGACACCGTAGACCGACTGTGGCATATGGCAGTCGTAGCACAACGACCCGGCACTGTCGGCCTTGTGCCCGCTGTGCTCGGTCAGTGCGACGTCGCTGCGCAGCTCCTGATGACACGCCAGGCACGGCACGTTGCCTCGATTGCGCTCGGGCAGCTGGCCAGCCGGATCACCGGCGTGCATGGTGTGGCAGTCGATGCAGGACAGCTCGGCCTCCTGGTAGCACTTGGAAAGCAGCAGGCTCTGATATTCGTAGGCGCTCAAGCGCGGTGTGCCGTCAGCCCAGAAGCGCAGTGCGAACATATCCTCGTGGCCCTGAACCGGTGCTCGGGTGTGACGCCAGACCGGATCGACATGGTCATCGAGGTTGAGGCCGGCGCGAAAGGTCGGACCATCGTGCACCCATTCGCGCAACAGATCCGGTGTCTTCGGCATCCGCTGGCCATGGCACTGGCCACAGATCTGGGTGTTGCGCTCGGCATCCAGCCGCAGCGGATTGACGATGCTGGCATCGCGACCACCGTTCAGACGCATCGCGATCGAGGTCCAGGTCGACGCTGCCCGTTCGACGTGGACGCTGCCGGGGCCGTGACAGGTCTCGCAGGAGATGCCGAGCTCGGCCACGGTGGATTGAAAACGCGACTCGGTCGCGACATCAACTGGCTCACCGGCCGCGGCGCGCGAACGCAGCGCGTCGTAATTGGTCATGCCAGGTTGCGGACCGGTGTTGTGGCAGAAGATGCAGTTCTGGTTCCAGATCGCCACGTTGTCATCAAAGCCCTGCTCGTCCGGACCCAGAAACGCCGCGTTCATATGCACCCAGCGCTGATCGCCGTTGTGCCACAGATAGTGCAGCCGGACATAGGTACCGTCTTCGGGCAACTTCGTCAGATACTGCTGATAGCGATGGGAGCCGACCGTACGCTCGATCGGCATTCGCGCCAGCAGCGCATCGTCATCATCGTAATAGTCGAAGTAGTAGCGGCCACCCTCCTTCACCGGCCGTACACGCAGCCCCCAATAATCCAGCGCGCGGCCATCAAAGTGGCCCTGCACACTGTTGCCGGTAGCCTCCTGGGTCATCGTGCGGTGATAGGTCGCATACCAGCTTTCATGGCGGTCGAGATGACAACCCTCGCACGCCGCCGAACCGACAAAGCCCGCCTGATGTGGATCGAAGTCGGCAGCCAGCTGGGACCGCTCCGACGCCAAACTGCCAATCACCCACACTGCGCCGGCCACCATCAGCGCTGCGATCGACAAACCCGGTTTGAACTTGAATCTCGGCATGCCGACATGATACCGGCTCAATCCGGCTGGAAAAGAAAAAGGCGGGGCGCTAGCGCCCCGCCTGAGTCTTGTCTTGCTGCAACG
>CAZFUH010000516.1:0-2400 GCA_964522235.1 uncultured Rhodanobacteraceae bacterium | reverse complement strand
GCCGGCCATGGCGCCGTGCCGTCCGGCGAAGGCACCGACAATGCCCTGGTCTGGGATTTCTCGGCTGGCTACTCGGTAACGCAGAACTTCGAGCTGTTCGGCCGTATCGAGAATCTGTTCGACCGCGAGTACATCGTCTCGCGCCGGCCGTCCGGCGTTCGCCCCGGCCTCCCGCGTACCGCCCTGGTCGGGCTTCGCTACGCGTTTTGACCGGCTGAAAGCAGGAAGGGAGCAGCGGCAAGTGCTGCTCCCTCCTCAGAACATCAGATTCACTGCCAGCACCGTCACCAGCACGAACAGCAGCGACAGTGGCCCGGTCACCCGTGCCAGGTCGCTGCTGCGATAACCACCGGGGCTCATGATCATTGCGATCACCGGGTTGGTCGGAGTCAGCAGATTGTTTGAGGCGCCGACCGCGACCAGCAGGGCGTAGATCGCCGGATTGCCGCCGGTCGCCAGCGCGACGTTGATCGCCAGCGGCACCATCAGCACGGTGGCGCCGACATTGGACATCACCATCGCAAGCAGGCCGGCGCTGGCGACGATGCTGAGCTGGATCGCGAATGCCGGCAGGCCCTCGAACCACGGCAGGCTCTCCTGGATCAGCCACGCGGCGGCTCCTGTGCTTTCCAGGGCGTAGCTGAGCGGAATCAGACTGGCGAGCATGAATACGGTCTTCCAGTTCACCGCACCGTAGGCTTCCTCGACGCTGATGACACCGACCAGCATCATGCCGACGGCGCCGGCAAACAACATTACCGCCAGTTGATCCGCGCTGGACAGGGCGAAGCCGACGGCGAGCACGAACAGGGTCAGTGCATGCCAGAGCTTGTGCGGACGCTGCTCCTGCTTCGGAATGTCGGTGACGATGACGTAGTCGTGGCTCTTTGCCGCTTCAGCCAGATCGCGCCAGAAGCCGTGAAAGACCAGACAGTCGCCGGCGCGCAGCGAGGTTTCGCGAACCTCTTCGCTGATCACGCTGTCGCCGCGACTGACCGCCAGCGTGCTCAGGCCCAGGCGCTTGCGCAAACGAAGCTCGGACGGCTTCTTGCCGATGAAACGGCTGCCGGGTGGGATCACCGCCTCGGCGATTCCGGCGCGCGCGGGGTTGAAGAAATCGGCAAACTCGCGCAGGCGCGGTCGGACGTTGAGCACGTTGTTGTGCGCGAACTGCTGCAGGCGCGGCTTCGGACCGAACAGTCCGAGCACCGTTCCGACCCAGATCATCTGGTCGGCTGGCGCCGCCAGGCGTGACTCCGAGCCGACCTTGATCGCCAGGATCAGCGGCGCTTCGTGCAGCCGTTCGGCTTCGGCGATCGACATGCCGACCAACGGGCTTTCGGCAGTGACGACGACCTCTGAGACCTCGCCCTCGATCCCGTAGGCCTGGGCGAAGTAGCTTTCGGTACGCGCGGGCGTCGCCATCTGCCGGCTCAGACGCTCCGGCAGCAGACGCGGCGCGACGAAGGCGAAGTACACGATGCCGGTCAGCAGCAGGGCCAGGCCGACCGGCGCCACAGCGAACATCGGAAACGGCGCCAAGGTCGTCGTCCCCGAGGGCAGGTTGCGGTTGGCGCTGACGATCAGATCGTTCAGCACGATCAGCGGCGACGACGCCACCATGGTCAGGGTGCCGCCGAGCACGATGCAACCGGCCACCGGAAGCAGCAGCTTGGCCAGCGGCAGGCCGGTGCGTGCCGAGATCCGGCTCGCCACCGGCAGGAACAGCGCCATATTGACCGGGTTCTGCATGAACGCCGAGGCAGCGCCGGCGATCGAAGTCAGCAGCATTCCCAAACGCCGTTCCAGACCTCCGGACAATCGGATGATGAACTGCGCCGCATGTGCCATCACGCCGGTGCGTTCCAGCCCGGCGCCCATGATCATGGTCGCAATCACCGCGAGCACGGCGTTGGACGAGAAGCCGGCGAACAACTCGTCGTTCGGCACCAGACCGAAAATCCCGAGCAGGACCAGGACCAGGGGTGCGACGATGTCGGCGCGGATCCACTCGCCGACGAACATCACCACGGTGAACAGCAGCAGGCTCAGAACCAGGAGCATGTCCGTGGTGAAGAGCAGCCCGCTGCTGGCATTCATGACGCTAGCCGCCCGCCGCCGCGACCGCGACGGGCTCCGGACCGAGCAGCCAACCTCGCTTCGTCACGTTGTTCGGAGCAGCCGACGAGGATGCCTTGGCCGGCTGCTCGCGATGGCGGCGGCAGGAAATCATTCCGGCAGCACCTCGTAGATCAGATCTTGCACCGGATGGCCCAGTCGCAGGCCGCGCTGCTCGAAGTGCGTCAACGGCCGCGATGGTGGCCGCTCGCTGTAGCGACCCAGCCCGGCCAGGTTGCGCCAGCCGCGCGCGGCGTCCATGACCTCCAGCATCTGCTCAGC
>CAZFUH010000515.1:0-2404 GCA_964522235.1 uncultured Rhodanobacteraceae bacterium | reverse complement strand
CCATATCGATCCGTGGTTCCTGGTCGAGATCGAGGATCTGATCCAGACCGAGCAGGCGATCACTGCCGGCGGTATCGGCGCGCTCGATGCCGAGCGTCTGCGCGCACTCAAACGCAAAGGCTTCTCCGACAGCCGGATCGCGCGCCTGAGCGGCAGCGACGAGGCTGCCGTGCGCCAGCTGCGCCGCGCCTACGGCGTGCGTCCGGTGTACAAGCGCGTCGACACCTGTGCCGCCGAGTTCGCCACCAGTACGGCCTATCTGTATTCGTGCTACGACGAAGAATGCGAGGCCGAGCCGACCCAGCGCGAGAAGATCATGGTCCTGGGTGGCGGTCCGAATCGCATCGGCCAGGGCATCGAGTTCGACTACTGCTGCGTCCATGCCGCACTCGCACTGCGCGAGGACGGCTACGAGACGATCATGGTCAATTGCAACCCGGAGACCGTGTCGACCGACTACGACACCTCGGACCGGCTGTATTTCGAGCCGCTGACCCTGGAGGACGTACTCGAGATCGTCGAGACCGAGCGGCCGATCGGCGTCATCGTCCAGTACGGTGGCCAGACGCCGCTCAAGCTGTCTCGTGCGCTCGCCGCCGCCGATGTCCCGATCATCGGTACCTCGCCCGACGCGATCGATCGCGCCGAGGATCGCGAGCGCTTCCAGGCGATGATCGACAAGCTCGGTCTGCGTCAGCCGCCCAACCGCACCGCGCGCAGCATCGACCAGGCGGTCGCGCTGGCCGGCGAGATCGGCTACCCGCTGGTGGTGCGGCCGAGCTACGTGCTCGGCGGCCGGGCGATGGAGGTCGTGCATTCCGACGCCGACCTGGAGCGCTACATGCGCGAAGCGGTGCAGGTGTCGAATGACGCGCCGGTGCTGCTCGACCGCTTTCTCGATCACGCTACCGAGGTCGATGTCGATCTGGTCGCCGACACGGACGGTGCGACCCTGATCGGCGGTCTGATGGAGCACATCGAAGAGGCCGGCGTGCATTCCGGCGACAGCTCGTGTTCGCTGCCGGTGCATTCCCTGTCGCCGGACATCCAGGACGAACTGCGTCGCCAGGCCGCGGCCATGGCCAGGGAGCTCGGTGTCGTCGGCCTGATGAACACCCAGTTTGCGGTCCAGGGCGACGACATCTTCATCCTGGAAGTGAATCCGCGGGCATCGCGCACGGTGCCGTTCGTGTCGAAGGCGACGGCGCGGCCGCTGGCCAAGATCGCCGCCCGCTGCATGGCCGGCAAGCTGCTGGCCGAGCAGGATGCGACGGTCGAGATCGTGCCGCCGTACTTCTCGATCAAGGAAGCGATCTTCCCGTTCGCGAAGTTCCTCAATGTCGATCCGATTCTCGGGCCCGAGATGCGCTCGACCGGCGAGATCATGGGGGTCGGCGACAGCTTTCCGCAGGCCTTCGCGCGCTCGCTGGAAGCGGCGAGCATACGCATGCCGGCGCCGGGCAAGGTCTTCGTCAGCGTTCGTGACGGCGACAAGGCGCGCACGGCGCCGCTGGCGCGCGACTTGATCGCCCGCGGCTACAGCCTGGTTGCGACCCGCGGCACCTGCAATTACCTGCGCGGCCAGGGAATCGACTGCGAACACATCAACAAGGTGCTCGAAGGCCGACCGCACATCGTCGACTTGATCAAGAACGGCGAGATCACCTATATCGTCAATACCACCGAGGGCAAACAGGCGATCGCCGACTCGTTCTCGATCCGCCGCGAGGCGTTGCAGCACCGTGTCACCTATTCGACCACGATTGCCGGCGCGCGCGCCCTGGTCGGCGCGCTCGATCACTATGGCGTCGGGCCGGTGCACTCGCTGCAGGAACTGCACAGGAGACTTTCCCCATGACCCGAATTCCGATCACCGCCCGCGGCGCCGAACGTCTGCGCGCCGAGCTTGAGCAACTCAAGAGCGTCAAGCGCCCGGCGATCATCAATGCCATCGCCGAGGCGCGTGCGCACGGCGACCTGAAGGAAAACGCCGAGTACCACGCCGCGCGCGAACAGCAGGGCTTCATCGAGGGCCGGATCAAGGAACTGGAAGCCTCGCTGTCGCATGCCGAGGTCATCGATCCGGCCAAGCTCAATGCCGGCAGCCGTGTCGTCTTCGGCGCCACCGTCGACCTGATCGATCTCGACAATGACGATGCCGAGATCACCTACCAGATCGTCGGCGAGCTCGAGGCTGACATCAAGCAGGGCCTGATCTCAGTGACCTCACCGGTCGCACGGGCCTTGATCGGCAAGAACGAGGGCGATTCGGTCGCGATCCAGGCCCCGGCCGGAATGCGCAATTACGAGATCGCGGCGGTCCGCTACGGCTGAGCCGAGCAGTGGCTGGAGAGGAGTGAGTGAAGAGGAGTGAGTGAAGAGGAGTGAGAAACGAGTGGCGGAG
>CAZFUH010000514.1:0-2405 GCA_964522235.1 uncultured Rhodanobacteraceae bacterium | reverse complement strand
CTGGCGCGGCTGCGTGAACCCCTGTTCGGTGCCGTAGTACAGCACCGGAATGCCAGGCAGGGTCATGATCAGCAGCAACGCCTGTTTCAGTGCTGACTGGTCGGCGATGGCCAGGAAGCGGTCGACGTCGTGGTTGTCGATGAAGCTTGGCATCTGGTGCGGGCGTGCATGGACCCGCATCATGCTGTCGATGCGATGCGCGAGCACGGCGGTCGGCCGGCCGCGCGCGAACACGTCGGCGATGCTGCCATAGAGCGGGAAGTTCAGCATGCCGGGCAGCAGCGCCTTACCATCGGCTCCGGTCTTGTAGGACTCGATCTTGTGCGCCAGCCGGTCCTCATATGGCCGGTCGACGCCGAAGCCTTCGCCGAACACGAGAAAGTCGTTGCGCCCGGTCGCGCGCGCGACCTCGACGACGCCGGGCGCGTCCGGATCGTCGGCATGCAGGAAGTCGCTGAACAGCTCGGGCGGAACATGGAACGCGGTATCGACGCGCAGGGCGTCGACGCCGACCTGCTCGATCCAGTGCCCGTAGCTGCGCCGCAGCGCCTGTCGTACCAACGGGTTCTCGGTGTTCAGATCGTCGAGGTCGGCCAGTTGAAAGTCCAGCTCCTGGCGACGGTCGGTGAAGTCGGCGATCACCGGTGTCCAATGATAGATCGCCGCGGCGCGGTGTTCGGGGTCGCGGACATCGTTGCGATCGAACGGTGGCTGCCGCGGCGCCGGACTGGGTCGCGAGTCCGGGTTCATTCGGAAGTGCAGCGTCGGATCGCCTTCGTCCCAGCCGTCGGTGTAGCCGAAGTAGTTGCCAACGTGGTTCAGCACCACGTCCTGGATCAGATACATGCCGCGAGCATGCAGTTCCCGCGACAGCGCCTGGTAGTCGGCCAGCGTCCCGAAATGCCGATCGAGCTCCATGAAGTGCTCGCCCCAATAGCCGTGGTAGCCGCCGTAGTCGACGCTGCCGTCCCACCACTGGTGCGCGACCGGCGGCGTGATCCAGATCGCGGTCGCGCCCAGTCCCTCGATGTAGTCGAGCCGGCGCCGGATGCCGGCGAGATCGCCACCGCTGTACCGGCGGCCGTCGGCCGGATCGTACTCGCCGACTCCCTGGTCGTTGTTGCCGGGATCGCCGTCGTCGAAGCGGTCGATCATCAGGAAATAGACGATCTGATCGCGCCAATCCGGCGAAGGAACGTGCAAGGAGCCGCGCGCGTCACCGGCCTGTGCCGAGATCGCGGACAGCAGACCGAACATGACCAATATTCGAGGCAGCATGCAGAGATCCTCCGTTCGGACGGGCAACGGCCCGGCTGTTGCGATTTCCCGCCGCGCCGACGGACCGCGTTCGATCTCGTCGTCTGGATGCGGATCAGTATTCCATCCGCAGTGGAAAATCCGACCGTCCTGGTCACCCTCCTGTCATGAATACGTATGCACAGCACGCTCGCGACACGACGCCGGGGCTACCATCCCTGCACGCTGCAAACACAGGTCCTTTTTTGCGTTTGCAGCACGAGGCGCCAGTCGGCCGGAAGTCCATCGCCGCCGCGCCGGGGCGAACACGAACACTGCTATCCCAGTGGAGGGGAAGATGCTGGTACTCAAGCGCAATATGCTCAGCGTGGCGCTGACCTCGGCTCTGCTGGCCGCGGCCGGTGGCGCTCGGGCGCAGGCCGCCGCCGACCTGGACGCGGCGATGGCTCTGGATGGCGACAACGCCGATGCCGCCGAACCGCAACAGCGTACCGACTCCGCCTCCCAAGTCGACCAGACCCTGGACGAAGTCGTCGTCACCGGTATCCGCGCCGGCATTGAAAGCGCAATCGAAGCCAAGCAGGAAGCGACCTCGATCGTCGACGTCGTTTCTGCCGAAGATCTGGGCAAGCTGCCGGATATCTCGATCGCCGACTCGATTGCACGCCTGCCCGGCCTGGCCGCGCAGCGCGTCGCCGGCCGCGCGTCGACGATCAGCATCCGCGGCCTCGCCGGCGACTACGGTACGACCCTGTTGAACGGCCGCGAGCAGGTCAGCGTCGGCGACAACCGCACCGTCGAGTTCGACCAGTTCCCGTCCGAGCTGATCAATCAGGTGATGGTCTACAAAACGCCAACAGCGTCTCTGGTCGGCCAGGGCCTGTCCGGCACGGTCGATCTGCGTACGGTGCGGCCGCTGTCGTTCTTCGAGCGCACGGTTTCGGTCAATGTCCGCGGCGAGCGCAATTCGATCGGCAAACTGAATTCCGACTCCAGCGCCACCGGTAGCCGCGTCAGTGCCTTCTACGTCGACCAGTTTCTCGAAGACCGGCTCGGCATTGCGCTCGGCTATGCCCGGCTGGATTCGCCCGGGCAATCCGAACGCTGGGAGGCCTGGGGCTATCCGAACGACAATGGCGCCGCGCCCG
>CAZFUH010000513.1:0-2411 GCA_964522235.1 uncultured Rhodanobacteraceae bacterium | reverse complement strand
CTGGCACCGGGCGCGATCCAGCGTCATTGGGCGCACACGCTGCAGGCGGCGTCGCTGCTGACGCCGGGCAACGGCAGCGCAGCCGGCACCTGGCCGAACATGCTGCGCTTCGCCTTCACCGGGTCGCGCGTCGGCGGCACACTGTCGTCCCTGGCGCCTGGCTGGTCGCCCGGACCGATGCCGCAACCATGCTTCGACGACTGCCTCTACGACGCCGGCAAGGCGAGCCTCGCTGCCGCCGTCCTGCGCGGTGTCGACGCCGACGACGGTGCCGGGCTGCGTGCGCTCGGCGCCGATCTGGCGATGCACGGACTGGCCTGGCTGGCAACGGCGCCACGTCCCCTCGGCAAGGAGACCGGCATCGCACTGGCCCGGTTGCACGCGGCGATCGCACGCCTGAGCGGCGGTGATCGCTTGTTCGACAATGGTTTCGAGGCACCGTGATGGTGGTGCTGGCGAACTCGAAGCCGGCGCCGAAGATCGCGTCGAGCAGACTCGGCGCGCCGTGCACTATTCCGCGCTGGCGGGGTCGATCACGGCACGTACCTGCACAATGCGGTCGGCCGGAAAACCGCCACGGCGCGCGTGCTCGCGTTCGGCGTCCTCAGCACTGGCCTGATAGACCCAGTAGATGCGGTCATCGGTGACATAGCTATGCAGCCACTGTTCCTGCAGGGAAAAGTGAGGATCAACGAGGCGCGGAGCCATCGAAGCCATCGGCAAAGATGCGATCGTCGTCCTCGCCAACCATGCCGAACCACAGCGCGACCAGATCGACATCGCCGCTGCCGCCGGACGGAATAGGCATGCCGGGCACGACGGCCTGGCCGAGCAGGCTGTTGCCGGTGGCCAGTGCGACCTCGTGATCCCGGACCGGCACGCTACCGGCCAGCACTGTCTGGTCGAACGAGAGCAGGAACAGCCCCGCGAACGGCGGGTCGATCGCATAGTGCGCGGCGTCGAGGTTCACGCCGGCCGCAATGCCGGCCGCAACCGGATCGAACACGGCAAGCGGATCAAAGCTGAAGAACGGCCCGCTCGGCACCACCGCGTACAGTCCGGCCGGGTGCAGCACGAAGTTTGCGAAGCCAAAGCCGGTATCGAATGACAGCGTCAGCCGACCGAGCGGGTCGCGCGTGATCGCGTCGATGGCTTTGCCGCGCAGATCGACGACCGCCAGATCGCCGATGAAGATGCGTTCGAAGTCAACACCGTCCCAGCGAACAACGTCGTTCGGCTTCGCCACCAGACCGCCAGGCAGGACTGTGGTCGTTGCGAGTGCGAACAGCACCGCGCCGTCGCCATCGCGATGGATCGCCGCGACATCGGTCTCGGCGCTGAACGCCAGCCCGAAGCCGGGAACACTGAGGACTTCGCCAGGCCGCACGACCAGGCTGGCGCCGACCATCGTGGTGACATCGTAGGAAATCCAGGTCTGCATCTGTTGCGCCGCGGCGCCACCGGCGCAGAGCGCCAGCACGAGCGCGGAGCCGCTGAACCGTGTCATCGCGCGCTCCTTATGGGCAGGTGGTGTTGCTGCCGCAGTAGTTGCTGCCGATCTGCACGCCACCGACAGTCTGGTTGCTGGTGCCGTTCGGACCGTTCGCGGTGAACACGTTGCCGACGAACGCGGCCATCGTGCCACCGGTGAGCGTCGCCGCCAGACCGAAATCAAAGTTGCTGCTGGCGATGTTGTTGAGCACCAGGCCATGGCCACTGGTGGCAATCCCGGTACCGCCGTTGCGCACCGCGGTGCTGCGCTCGATCACGACGCCGGGCGAGGCGCTGAAGCCCTCGAAGCGGTTCCGCTCGGCGTGGCATTCGCGGATCATTCCGCCTTCGCCGAGGCGAAGGCCGCGGTTGCCGTTGTGGCGCACGGTGATTCGTTCGACCTGGCAGCCGTCGCCGCACAGGATGCCGTCGCCGCCGGCGCCGTCGATGATCCCGTTGCCGATGCGGATCGCACGCCGCGTTCCGGACGTGGCGACGCCTCTGCCGCTGCCGACCGGTGAGCAGACCAGCGCCTGAGTGGGTGGACTGCCGGTACAGACCGTCGGGCCGCGGATGGTGAAACCGTTGAGATCGACCGTTACATCGTCGGCGGTGATCTCGATCGCGGTCAGATTGGTTGGATTGGCGCTGTCGCGCAGATCGAGATTGTCGGTCAGCCGATAACTGCCGCTGCGCGAGAGCGTGACTGGAAAGCCCGGCGTATCGCCGGGGGTGACGCCGCCGACGATCGCCAGGGCCTGGTTGATTTCGACCACGCCGTCGACGGCATGGACCGGAGCCGCCAGTGCAACGGCGGCGAGCAGAGCGGTACGGGCAGGCAGATGCATGATGAGTGGCTCCATGTGACCGGCGCGGTGCGCGCCGTGCGGGTTGGACGCAGCACCCGTGGAAACACTCTC
>CAZFUH010000512.1:0-2427 GCA_964522235.1 uncultured Rhodanobacteraceae bacterium | reverse complement strand
GAAGCCGGCCTCGGGGGCTGCGGTGATCGTGACCGGATCGCCGGCGAAGAAGACGCCGCCGCCGCTGACGGCGCCGGCACCCTGTACGTTCTGCGCCAGCATCATCGAGTAGGAACGACGCAGGACATCGAAGGCTGTGCTGGTTGCCGGGCTCAGGCCACTTGCTGTGGCACCCAGGCGCACCTGCTCTTCGGCCTGACTGTAGACCATGCCGCTGATCACGACCGAGTTGCTGCCCGCAAGGAGGGTGCCGCTCAAGGTTCCGGACAGCACGCCCGATCCCGATGCCAGCGCCACGGCCACGTGGGTGTCCTGGGCAACGGGCACCGGATTCCCGAGGTCGTTCTGTGCTTGCACTACGACGAAGAACGGCTCGCCGGCGTAGATCGGGCTGTCGCCATTGATGGAAGCAAAGGCGATCCTGTCGGCACCTGAGCCTCCGATCGGAACGCCCTTGAGGCTGATGTTGTCGAGACGATTGTTGCCGCTCGATCCGGTGGTGTTGCCGTCAAATTCGATCCTGACCTTGAAATCGGGGTTGTCACCGACGCCCGCGATCGACGCGAAATCCAGGTTGATCAGGTAGTAGGTCTCTGCGCTTTCCAGCGGAAATTCGACCGTGTCCAGTCCGTTCTGGATGAAGTTGACGCCATCGATGCTGTAGGACAGGACGTTCCGCAGCATGCCGTTGTTGGTTCTCTCCACCGCGTAGGAGAAATTGATCTGATCATGGCCCGTGGTCGGAAGATCGAAGACCAGGGTCCGGCCTGCCGAGGGATTCCTCACCCGCGCACTGCGCCCCGAGGGCTGGCCCAGGTACAGGTTGAGCTCCGATCCGGTTGGCGCGGCATCGATATCCCGCGGCCCTGAGCCGGTATAGGTCATCAGCGCTGTTGCACCCGCAATCACGCTGTGGTCCGCCTCGATGGTGGTGACATCGTTTGGCGTGAGCAGATCGTTGAAATGCCAGTAGTGGATCAGCTCACCGTCGGATACCGGTGGATCGAAGTGCGCCGTGACCGAGCTGGCCTGGCTGATCATCAGTTCGATCTCGGGCTCGGTGACCCCGGGCGGAATCGTCGCGCCGTCGATCTGCCAGTGACTGAAGCTGTGGCCTGGAGCGGGCTCGGCCAGCAGGCGGGTCTGGATGTTGCCGAACACCCGCGCATTGAACGGATAGGACGGCAGCCACTCGGAATTCATCCGAATGCTGCCGCCGTCTTCGGGAACCACGTTGAATTGCGTGGCGAACGGGCCTGTCACTGCATAGCAGCTGGCCAGGCCGGTGTTCATCAGGTAGGTGTAGCGGTTGCTGACGAAGTTCCGGATGGCCTGGACGTTGTTCTGCCAGGTGTTGAGGTTGCCACCCCAGCGCGCGATGTGCCGGGGCATCTCGGGCGCGATGTCATCGATCATGCTGTCGAGCAGCGCAACGGCGTTCTCGGCGGAGAAGTGGGTATTGAGCAGATCGACATAGCGGGTCACATACTGCCGACGAACCTCGGGGTTCTGCTGAATCAGCTTTCGGATGATCTCGGTATGGCCGTTTCCAACATTCAGCGCCTCGGCCTGACACGGTGGCGCCGTGTGCGTCGGATTCGGCAAGCCGGTGTAGTTGTGAAAGTGACCGAAGCCGGCTTCCATGTCCCACAGGATGTAGCGCCACTGCCGAGCCGATCCTGCCGGGTTCAGCCCCCGCCACCAACCGGTGTTGTAGTTCAGCCAATCGCGCGAGACCACCCAGGAATTGATCACGAAATAGTCGATCAGGCTGCCGATGTTCAACTGGCTCTGCACGTACTCGTAGTGCAGGGGATTGCCCATGTCATTGTTCAGGACGTATTGCCTCAGACTGCTCCAGTCGTTGATTGCAGGCTGATTGCCGAAGAAGGCAGAGGTGCCCTGCCAGGTCTTCAGGAACTGCAGGTAGACATCACTTTCGCTGTACGTGGAGTCCTGGCCGTAGTAGTAGTCCGTGTAGTTGTCGTCATCGACCCGCTCTCTGAGGTCATAGACGCCCCAGTATTGGCCGTTGACGAAGACCAGGACATTCGTCGAGCTTCGTTCGTCCAGGTCCAGCCCTGCCACCTGCGACAGGTGTTGAATGTACGAGTCCCGGATGTGCGCGCCGCCGGCCTCGAACGGATAGTTGTCGTTGGCTGCGGCCTTGACCATCAATCGCCGGAAACGGGTCCGGTCCGAGGTCTCGAAGAACTTGTGCTCCAGTCTGCGCTGATATCCATAGTCATCGCGCGAGATGAAGTCGACGCCGCGCTGGGCATAGTTCCAGGAGTCGTTGCCATGCTTGTTGAAGTCACCGAAGTTTCCGTCGATGAACTGGCCATCGGCTTCGAAGTATTCGAAATGCCCAAGAGGCCTCAGGTTCTGGTTGCCGCCAAACAGGTTCTGCAGATCCTGGTCACCCGA
>CAZFUH010000511.1:0-2447 GCA_964522235.1 uncultured Rhodanobacteraceae bacterium | reverse complement strand
TTCATCAGCGGTGATACCCACTATGGCGAGCTGAGCCGGCTCGACGTCAATGTGCCGTATCCGCTGTTCGATCTTACGTCCAGCGGATTGACCGAGACCTGGCATGTGCCGGTGCCGAATGCACTGCGCCAGGGCGGCCCGTTCCCAGAGGCCAACTTCGGCCTGATCGAAGTCGACTGGCAACAGCGGCAGGTCACGCTGTCGCTGCGCGGTACTGACGGCCGCATGCTGCTGACGACGCAGCTGGGCTTGACGGCGCTGCGACACTAGGCAGCAGCGCCGGACACCAACCAGCTACGGTTCGATGCAGCCGTCGCAGGGCCCCGGACGCAGCCGGTAGATCGTCACGCTCGGGTTCAGAACGCCCAGATGCTTGCTGGCATGCGGCCGGGGAACATCACGCATCACGTGGGCGAACAAGACGTCGCCGACGACGTTGTCGCCGGCCTGTTGGCCGCAGCGAGCATCGTTCGGGCGCAGCTGCTGGCAGTTCATGTGCGCCTTGAACTGGCCGTTCTGCCAGACCCACACTTCGACGTTGCTCGCCGAGGTCTGGATATAGACCTCGAACGGACCGTCATTGATCGGCAGGGCGACCGGCGCCTCGGTGATCAGGCCGTTCTGGTTGGAGGCGTGGATCGTGTAGTTTTCGATCAGCATGCATGGGTGCTGTTGGTTCTGCGGCCCGCAGTTTGAATTGCCTTTCGACCAGAACGTCGGCCCGCGGCCGCGGATCAGCGCGTTCAGTGTCGACGGTGGTGCAGCGTGCAAAGACTCCCCGTAGAAGAACGGGCTGGTGGCGTTGACAGGTATTCCCAGCCACTGCAGCGAAGGTTCAAGGTTGGCGCCGCGAGTAGCAATGGCCAGGTGGTCCCAGCCGGTGGTACCGGCGGTGGTCAGAAACCCGCTATGGACGATGGTCGCGGTCACATCGGTGATCGCGCCGAGGACGTGGTTCGGGCTGTTCAAGGCCCATACGGCGTCGTTCGGGTTGGTGGTCCGGACCGGCTCGATCGAACCCGGCGCCGACAGGCTGTACACCGGAATCAACTGGAACGCCTTGGCGGCGTCAATCGCCTCTTTCAGCGTTGACCCGCCGGCAAGCAGGATCTCGTCTTCGTTCGCGCCTTGAAGCAAAGCCTCCTGCTGGGCCGGCGTCAGCCGGTCGAGCACGTTGTCGAGCGCATCCTGCGCCGGCACCGATTCGGCAAAGGCGGCGAACGCGCCGGCCGCAACTGCAAGTACAGCCACTACTGATTTCATCATGCTTTCTCGTTGGGAAGTGGGTTTGCATCGATATTGCTCGCGCTCGCGGTTTCGGCGTGGCCGCCGGCAAGCGCGCGGCAAGGCTAGCCAGCGGGACGCCATTCGTCAAAGCATTTTCGGCGTAGCGAACTCAGCGGCCGCAATCGTCGTGCCGGTGATCCCGGCACGCCTCCGACCACGCGCGAGAATGAGCGCGACCGCAATCAACTACTACGTGTAGAGCAGCACTTGCTGCGCTTGGCGGCCGTCAGGCCGCTCCCACTCATCCCGAACGAGACTTGCGCGCAGTCCGCGCCCCGGCGAGCGGAACACAAAGCCAGCGGAAAATCCGCCGCTTCGCGGCAGTGCAAGATCCGGAGCGAGCCGGAACGGCCCGCTCCGGTCACGACTCAGTAGCGGTAATGCTCGGGCTTGTACGGGCCGTCGAGCGGCACGCCGAGGTAGTCGGCCTGGTCCTGGGTCAGCCGGGTCAGCTTGACGCCGATCTGCTCCAGATGCAGGCGCGCGACTTCTTCGTCCAGCTTCTTCGACAGCCGATACACCGTCTTCTCATACTCGCCCTTGTTCTGCCAAAGATCGATCTGGGCCAGGGTCTGGTTCGAGAACGAGTTCGACATCACGAACGCCGGGTGGCCATGGGCGCAACCCAGATTGACCAGGCGGCCCTCGGCAAGCAGGTAGATGCTGCGGCCATTCGCGAAGGTGTAGCGGTCGACCTGCGGCTTGATGGTCTCGCGGCTGACGCCGTCGGCTGCGTTCAACCGGTCGACCTGGATCTCATTGTCGAAATGGCCGATGTTGCAGACCAGGGCGTTGTTCTTCATGCCCTGCATGTGCTCCAGCCGGATGATGTCCTTGTTGCCGGTCGTGGTCACGAAGATGTCGGCCTCGTGCAGCACGTCCTCGACCGTCTTGACCTCGAAGCCCTCCATCGCCGCCTGCAAGGCATTGATCGGGTCGATCTCGGTGACGATGACGCGCGCGCCCTGGCCACGCAGCGAGTGTGCCGAGCCCTTGCCGACATCGCCGTAGCCGCAGACGACGGCGACCTTGCCGGCGATCATCAGGTCGGTGGCGCGCTTGATCGCGTCGACCAGAGATTCACGGCAACCGTACAGGTTGTCGAACTTGCTCTTGGTCACCGAGTCGTTGACGTTGATTGCCGGCACCAGCAGCTTGCC
>CAZFUH010000510.1:0-2453 GCA_964522235.1 uncultured Rhodanobacteraceae bacterium | reverse complement strand
AGCCAGATCAGACCGGTGTCGAATGCCGTGCGCAGCAGGATCTGGGCCGCGGCAAGCAGGACCAGGGCGGTCAGAACCAGGGCCAGAAGCAGATCCTCAGCCCGGTGCAGCACGCGCACGGCGCCGCGCGGGCTCATTCGCCGCGCACCTGCCGCAGGGTCGCCATCATCGCCTCGTAGTTGTCCTGTGAGAACGCCTCGCCCTGCATCAGCGTCGCCGCTGCCTGTTCACCGACCGAGTTCCAATACGCGCGCTCGTCGCCGTCGGGCTCAAAGAATTCGATGCCCTCGCCGCGCAGCGCCTCGCGTGCCGCCTGGTTGTCGCGTTCGGTCTGCGCGTCCAGACGTTCGACGCCGCCGCCGAACTCTTCCAGTACCACCGCCTGATCCTCTGCCGACAGCTTGTCGAAGACGCGCTTGTCCAGCGCCAGCACGCCGATGATGTAGGCGATCGGCATGTCGACGATATGGCGCACACGCGTGTGCCATTGAAACGCCAGGGTGCCGGACGGAGTGTTGGCAACGGTATCGACCAGGCCGGTCTGCAATCCGGTATAGACATCGGCGATCGTCAGCGGCACCGGATTGACGCCGGCGGCGCGGTAGGTCGCTTCGGAAACAAAGTCGCCCTGCGGCAACCAGGGCTTGGCCCGCACCAGATCCTCGCGCTCCCGGATCGGCTGGGTACTGAGCAAGTAGGCGAAACCACCACCGGTGATGCCGGCGACGATCATGCCCTTGTCGGCCAGGCCGGCACTGATCACCGGGTCCATGCGCGCGCGCACGGCGTCGACCTCGGCCTGGTTGTTGAACAGGAACGGCAGGCCATAAATGACCACGTCCGGATACACCGGCGCCAGCTCGCTGCCGGTAAAGGCACCGCCCTGCAACTGGCCGACGCGGATCTTGCGCAGCACGGTGGCGTCGTTGCCCATGACCCCGCCGGGATAGTAGCGCAACCGGACCCGACCCTCGGTACGTGACTGGATGGCTTCTCCGACGGCGCGCATCTCGCGCATCCAGGCGGTGCCGTCCGGCGCCAGCGTGGCGATCTTGAACTCGGTGGTCGCCAGCACCGGCGCGGCCAGAAGCAGGACGGCGATGACGAATGCTCGAACCAGCATGAGCAGCTCCTTGCGTAGTGAATCCGGATGAATCAGAAATAGTCGTCGGCCGAAGCCTTGAGTTCCGCAGCGCGTTGCTGCGCGAGCACGTTGATCAGGGTCAGCCGCGGCGCCACCGGGTCGGCGGCCAGCGCCTCGTCGAGCAGGCGATCATGCAGTTCGCGCTCGAACACCAGGCGCGCGTAGTGCTGGGCGTAGAGCACGCGCACCATCTGGTTGCGGCCATCGGAAAGCACCAGCGCCTGCTCGAAATGAGCTTGTCCAAGCTCGGGCTTGCCGCCATAGGCGGGCGGCAGCAGGGTCGACAGCACGCCCAGATACAACAACGGCTGCCCGTCCTCGTGGTACGGCGCCAATTCGACTACACGCTGCAACAGGGCCTGGACCTTCGGAATCTCGGCAATCAACACCCAATCATCGCTGCCGGCCTGGATCAGCCCGGCCCAGGCGGCGGCGAAGCCATACAGCTCCGGGACATCACCGGCCGTCAGCGCCGCGACCTGGCCCTCGAAATCCTCGAATGGCTGCCCGCGCGATTGGCACAGGCCCTCGCGACCGGGGCAGAACGCGCGCCCGGCGTAGTGGTGGGCACGACGCGCCAGGCGCCGGGCACGCTCGGGTTCGTCGACGAAGACGCCGGCGTATACCCCGTACAGACGCGCACCGGTCAGCAGCAAGGGCTTGCTGTCCGGACTGCCCTCGATCAGGCCGTCGAGCATCAGCAGATACGCCGGCAACGCCGACTGTACGGTCGCTGGATCGTCGTGATTTTCGATCCCGGCGCCGAGATTGCCGGCCAGGCTGGCACTGGCACGGTTGACCAGGCTGGCGCAGCCGGCAAGCAGCAGGACGGAGACCATGGCTACCGCGGCCGGCGCGAACACGCCCCGAATCCGCGCCATTCCGTGCCCGCCAATGCCTGACTGCATGCCTGATCTCCAAAAAAAGTCGGCATAGCTTACCTTGCCTTTCTTGCAATCTGTTCGCGTTTGTCTGTGACACCGGCGACAGCCCATGCAGCTTGCATGTCAAGCGACGGTAAATCGCGCAATGCGCCGTTAAAAGCCCGTAAACAGCGACGCGATCAAGCCGGAAACCGCCTGGCATGGCGATTGCGCTGTATCTGCTGCGGGGTCCGCCTCGCAGCAAATTGCAACCAACACAAGGAGTACGACATGCGCAAGACCATGATGACTGCAATCGCTGCCGCCTTCACCCTTGGCCTGTCCGGCGCCGCATTCGCGGACGACAAGGACAAGACCAGCTTCGAAAAGCTGGACAAGAACGGTGACGGCTACGTCAATCGCGAAGACATTCCGGCCGATCACGA
>CAZFUH010000509.1:197-2474 GCA_964522235.1 uncultured Rhodanobacteraceae bacterium | reverse complement strand
TTTCGAGCCTATGACCCGCTGTTGGCGATCGAGGTTGCGCTCAAGCTCAGCCGTCCTGGACTGGGTTGGGCAGGCACGGGCGAATGGATCGGCGAAGCGCGGCGATTGGCCCGGCTTCGCCATCCGAATATCGTCGCTGTGCACGGTGTCGATTGCCATGATGGCCGTGCCGGCCTTTGGCTGGATCTGGTCAAGGGCGAGAGCCTGGATTCCTGGGGTCGACGTCAAGGTCCGTTGTCGAATCGTGAGTTGTGTCTGGTGGGAATCGAGCTGTGCCGTGGCCTGGCAGCGATTCACGAAGTCGGCCTGCTGCACTGTGATCTGAAGCCGGCAAATCTCTTGCGCAGCCACGACGGCCGCATCCTGATCGCCGATTTCGGCGCTGCAGCATCGGCCCATGCCGAGGGTAGCGGCATCCGCCGCGGCACACCGCTGGCAATGGCACCTGAAGTGCTGGCTGGTGCTCAACCGGGCATTGCGTCGGATCTATACGGGTTGGGGGTGGTGCTGTACTGGCTGGCAAGCGGCGAGATGCCGGTGCAGGTCGGATCGATGGACGAGTTGGTGACAGCACATCGCGCGTTTGATCCACGGGGCTTGCGCGACCGGCTGCCAACTGGCTGTCCCGAGTCGGTGTCCAGACTGCTGGTCCGTCTGCTGGAACCGGATCCGGACGAGCGTCCGGCCGATGCCACCGAGATCGAGCGTCTGCTCGCTGCGGAGCTGACACCGCCGACGCCGGTGTCGGCCCTATCGACGACGGCGGCCGGGGAGATGCCGCCTCCGGCGTTCGAGCGTGTGTTCGGTCGAGAAGCAGAACTGGCGTACCTGCAACAGGAATATCGCCGCGCCATCGGTGGACAGGCATTGCCGGTCTTGCTGGTCGGCGAGTCCGGCACCGGCAAGAGTGCACTGGTCGCGTACTTCGGTGGCTGGTTGGTCACCCTGGGCGGCCGACTGCTGCGCGTGTCTCTGGCCGCCGGTCCCGGCGGCGCTCGCTTGCCGACGTTGCTGGTTCAGGCGGTGGCCCGAGTCGTCGGCAGTACCGGTGCGCCGCGAGCACGGGGTGATGACCCCGTGGCGGTGGCCGGTGTACTTGCCGGATCGGGTCCACTGGTGCTGTGCCTGGACGACCTGCATCGCGCCGATGCGACCGAGTGGGGTTGGCTTCGCAGATTGTCGGCGGCGCTTCGCGGCAGTCAGGTCTTGTTGCTCGGTTTGCTTCGAACGACACCGGCTCAGGCGACGGAACACTCAGGTCTGTTCGGTGACGTGCCGGTGGCCGTGCTGCGCCTGAGGGCGTTCTCGGCGATCGAGACTGCGGCAATGATTGCCGAATTGCTCGATGCAAGCGGCAGTGATCGTGACCTGCCGGCCGGACTGTGCGACGAGCTGTACCGGCTCAGCGGCGGCAACCCGTTTTTTCTCAGCGAATTGGTCCGACACCTGATTGCCAGTGGCGGCCTCGAGTTCGATCGTCAGCGCGGCTGGTGCTGGCAGTCGATGCCGGATGCTTTGCCGCCGAGCCTGGAACTGGCGGCGCTTCAGCGCTGCCGGGCACTGCCGAACACCTGCCAGGCCGCGCTCGAAGCGGCAGCCGTGCTCGGCGATCAGGCCAGCCGCGTGGCGCTGGCGACGATCCTCGAATTGAACACCGGAGGTTTGGACGAGGCGCTGGCGCCGGCACTAGCCGCAGGCATTTTGGAGCCGGGCGAAGCCGACGCCTGGAGTTTCCGGCACGGCCTGATCAGGCGCGCGCTCTATCACGCCCTCACCCCGGAACAACGTCGCGAACTGCACCGCCGGTGTATCGGACTGCTGACTGCGGCCCGTGATCCACAGACGCAGGCGGCGCTTAGCGTCCATGCTCAGCGAGCTGGAGATGCCGAGGTCGCATTTTCCGCCGGGTACGCGGCCTTGCCGACCGGCGACGACGAGGAAGCGCTGGCCGATCTCGCCGCCTATGAGCGCTTGCAGAAACTGCTCGACACCGGCGTTCGTGCCGGCAAGTCGCAGCGCTGGCGAATCGCTCTTGGCCGGTTGCGCGGACTGCGCCTGCAAGGCCGTCTGCACGAGGCGCAGTGGTTGGCCGATCGAACCCTGACCGAACTCCAGCCGCGCGCCAACAGTAGCCAGCACGATGCGCTGTGTCTGGAGCGGGCGCAAACCTGGTTCGCACTTGGACGCTACCGCTGCGTGCTGACTGAACTGGCGCCACTTCTAGCCGTCGAGTCGGATCGCCGGCGCCCTGCGCGCAACCGCTTCCAGGCGGCCCGT
>CAZFUH010000509.1:0-187 GCA_964522235.1 uncultured Rhodanobacteraceae bacterium | reverse complement strand
CGTTGGGCGAGTATCGGCAAGCTGAGGCCAGCCTTGTGCAGGCTTTGAGCAATGACCCTGGCGGCCGGCAGCATCGGTTGCAGTTGCAGACCATGTATGGCTGGTGCATCGCGCTGCAAGGGCTGCTGGAGCCTGCCGACCAGGCCTTGCAGCGGGCGCTGCACATGGCCGCCGACGCGACGCCGGC
>CAZFUH010000508.1:0-2474 GCA_964522235.1 uncultured Rhodanobacteraceae bacterium | reverse complement strand
CGATTCGTTCTGCTCGGTTTGAGCGCCAAGCTCAAGTTGCTCGTCGTTTGCCACTGCTATCGCAGCAAGAGCAACACGATCCGCATCATCTCGGCCAGAAGGGCGACGGCCAGCGAGTCTCGGCACTACTGATAGGTAACCCAATGCGCAAAGAATACGATTTCTCAAAAGCCAAGAAGAACCCCTACGCGTCTCAGCTCAAGAGGCAGATCACCATTCGCCTGGACGAGGATTCGATTGACTACTTCAAGTCTGTCTCGGAGAAGGTCGGGATTCCCTATCAGAGCCTGATCAACCTGTACTTGCGGGATTGCGCCGCCACGAAAAAGCAACTCACCTTGACGTGGAAATAAGTAGGCGTTGACAGTTGTGTAGGGAGCCTCCCAAGCCCGGTTCATGATGCCCTCGCTCGCCCTGAGCTTTCAGGCATTGCTGCCTTCCTCATTGGCCGTCCTGCTGGAACGTGCCCTGCCGCCGCGGTCGCCACGCATGGCGTCGAGCCTTATTCGGCCCGCAACGCCTGCGCCGGGTCGACGCGCAGGGCATACCGCAGCGGAACCGCGCAGGCGGCCAGCGCCACGCAGGCAAGCACCAGCGCCGCCAGCGCGAAGCTGGTGAGGTCGGCGGCCGAGACCTCGAACAGCAGGATGTGCAGCATCGGCGTGGCGATCAACAGGCCCAGTCCGATTCCGATCGCCGCGGTGCTCATGCCGCGGCTGAGGATCCAGCCGACCACCGCCGATGTCCGCGCTCCGACAGCCTGGCGCAAAGCGATCTCGCCGCGACGTTCGGCGACATGGATGGCGAGTGCGCCGTACAGGCCGGTTCCAGCCAGCGCGAGTGCCGCCAGCCCGAACACGCTGAACAGCAGCGAGACGAAACGCAGGTCGGCCAGGGACTCGGCCAGCAGTGCGTCCATCTGCACGATGCGGGTCACCGGGCGATCGCGGTCCAGCGACCACACCGTGTCGCGGATCGCGGCGGGCAGTCCAGTGGCATCGCCGCGGCTGCGCACCACGAACGACATGGTCGGGTCGCCGAAGGGCCACTGCAGGTGCGCGACGTAGATGGCGTGCTCCGGCGTGCTGGCCAGCGAGGCGTGGCGAACATCGCCGGCGACGCCGACGATGGTGTAGGTCGGCAGCATCGGTGCGCCGCCGATGCGTACGCTGCGACCGATCGGATCGGAATCGGGAAACCAGTGTGCAGCCAGCGATGCGCTGATCACGGCGGCGGCCGGTGCGCCGGCCTGGTCGCCGGCATCGATTGCGCGGCCGACGCGCAGTGGAATGCCCATGGTCGAGAAGTAGTCCGAGCTCACCGAGTAGCGCAGGGCCGGGGCCGCGGCGATGGCCTGGGTCGCGCTCTGCGGTTGCAGGAACACGCCGTAGGATTCCTCGTCGCCACTCAGCGGCAGTTGCTGGGTCAGGGCGGCGGACTCGACACCGCGCAGCTCGCGCACCGCCGCGAGGGCACGCTCGTGGAACTGCGCGGTCGCACGGGCGTCGGCGGTCCCGCGTGCCGAGTCGTGCATGCGCAGGCTGAGCAGATCGGCCGGCTCGAAGCCGGCGTCGACCGCCGTCAATCGGTCCATGCCGCGCAGCAGCACGCTGGCGCCCGCGAGCAGCACGGTGGCCAGGGCCACTTCGATGATCACCAGGCTGTGCCGACCGCGGCGTCGACGACCCAGCGAGCGATGGCTGCCGGCATGCTGTGTCGCCGCGCGCACGGCCGGCAGCAGTCCGGTGAGCAGGCCGACCAGGACGGCGGTGACGACAGCAATCACCAGCACCAGAGCATCCAGGCCGATGCCCTGGGTCTGCAGCAGGCCGGTCGGCGCCACGCCCGCGAGCAGGCGCAGGCTCTGATCGGCCAGCAGCACGCCGAGCACGGTGCCGGCGGCGGTCAGCAGCAGGGTTTCGGTCAACGATTGCGCGATCAGGCGCTGCCGACTGGCACCGAGTGCGGTGCAGATGCCGAGCTCGGCACGACGCTGCTCGCCGCGGGTGAGCAGCAGGTTGGCGACATTGGCACAGGCGATTGCCAGCAGCAGTACGGCTGCGCCGAGCACGGCGAGCAGGCCGGGGCGCAGTTCCCGATTCACTTCCGCCTGCATGGCCAGCACCCGGACGCCCTGGGCCAGATCGGCATGCTCGGGCCGGGCGAACTCGGGCACCGGCTGCGCGCCGAGCTGACGCAGTTCAGCGGCCGCAGCCGAACGCGAGATGCCCGGTTGCAGACGCGCGACCAGGTTCAACCCGCGCCCCCATTCCTGGCCATCCGCGGGAAGGCTGGGATCGAACTGCAGCAAGGTCCAGATCTCGGCGCCCGGCGCCAGAGCGTTGTGGAACCCGTCCGGCATCACGCCGACGATGCTGTAGAGCTGCTGGTTGAGCCGTAGACTGCGGCCAATCACCGCCGGATCGGCTGCGAAATGACGCTGCCACAGCGCCTGGCTGATGATCGCGGTGCGC
>CAZFUH010000507.1:0-2508 GCA_964522235.1 uncultured Rhodanobacteraceae bacterium | reverse complement strand
TGCCGAGCTGGCCGAACTGATTGCTGCCCCAGCACTGCACGCCGCCGCCGGTGCCCAGCGCACAGCTATGCAGGCCGCCTGCGGCCAGCGCCTGAATGCTGCCGGAAAGACCGGTGACGTCGACCGGCACGAAGCGCCGCAAGGTGCTGCCATCACCGAGCTGACCGGCGCCGTTCCTGCCCCAGCAGCGGACCGCTCCGGTCGTAGTCAGTGCGCAGGTATGTTCGGCGCCGGCGGCGATCGCCTGCACGCCGCTGGAAAGCCCCGAGACCTCGACCGGGGCAAGGCGATAGGTCGGCAGAGCGACATTGCCGTCGCCGAGTTGGCCGTGGCGGTTATGGCCCCAGCACTGCGCGCGACCGTTCGCAAGCACGGCGCAGCCATGCAGGCGGCCGATGCTGATCGACTGCACCGCGCCGTCGAAGCCGGTGACGTCCACGGCTGTGTGCTGGAAAGAATGTTCGATGCCGATGCCGAGCTGACCGTAGTAGTTGTTGCCCCAGCACTTGGTCACGCCGGCCACCGTCACCGCGCAACTGTGAAAGTGACCAGCGCCAATCTCGGCAATGCCGCTGGCCAGACCCGACACATCCACCGGGGTCAGGCGGTTGCTGACGCTGCCGTCGCCGAGCTGGCCAAGGGCGTTGTTGCCCCAGCACTTCGCCGCGCCGCCACTGGTTACAGCGCAGGTGTGCAGAACACCCGCGTTGATCGCCAGCACCCCGCTGCTCAGGCCCGATACGTTCACCGGAGCGAATCGATTCGTGGTGCTGCCGTCGCCGAGCTGGCCGCCGAGGTTGTAGCCCCAGCAGCGCGCTCCGCCGCTGCCGGTGACCACGCAGGTGTGGTGATGCCCGGCGCTGATCGCCTGCACACCGCTGTTCAGGCCGAAGACGACGCCGGGCAGTGGGCGATCCGTATTGCCGTGGTCACCGAGCTGGCCGAGGAAGTTGTGACCCCAGCACAACACCGCGCCAGCGCCGTTGATGGCGCAGCTGTGGGCGTCGCCGACGCTGATCGCCTGCACGCCGCTACCAAGACCGGTCACCGCCGTTGGCGTCGGCCGGTGGCTGGTGCTGCCGTCGCCGAGCTGGCCAAAGGCGTTGCGGCCCCAGCATTTGACCGCACCGGCCGTGGTCAACGCGCAGGTGTGTCCGCGGCCGGTGCGCACGGCCTGCACGCCGCTGTCCAGGCCGACCACGTCCACTGCGGTGAGCCGGTCCTGGGTGGTTCCATCGCCGAGTTGGCCGAACTCGTTTTCGCCCCAGCATCGGACGCCGCCGGACTGGCTCAGAACACAGGTGTGCGAGTCGCGCGTCGCCAGCTGCGCAACCCCGGTCAGCGGCTCAAGGTTTGCCGAAGCCTGTCCGGCGAATGCGCACAGCAGCAGACCGCAACGCCGGATCCACAGCGGAGCGAGGTTTCCTGCGCGATGACCAGATGGCGATGAAGGCATGGCGGTGCGTCTCCGAGACGGGGTCCGATAGCGATACAGGCCCTTTGCCGATAGAGGCGTCAGATTCGGCCGGATCGGCTCAGCAAGCCCGGCGAAGCGGACACCTCGAAGCCTCCTGTAGAGCGCAGCTTGCAGGCTGTGTCAAAACACTTAGAGCGGCGAGCCCCAACAGAAAATTGACGAAAATTGGGCCTCTGTCGCTCGTTCCAGGCGATTCAACGTCGGCGAGTCCCCAACTTTTCGCGTAGGACCGCCAACGACAAAAATGAGCGGGAGTTTTCACACAGCCTGCTTGCTGCGCTTGGCGGCCGCCAGGCCGCTCACTCCACCCGCAACCCCGACGTCGAGCAAGCGCGACGCGATCGATCCCGCCACCACGTGAGCACCGACGCCTGTACGGGCAGATCGCATCGCCCCCACCGGTCCGCTGCAACGAGAGCCGGGCAGGGCGGCCAGCGTCCACCGCGCGACACTGGACGCCGGTGGCTCGATGCTCGTACCGTCCCGGCTCTGGACGCCAGCCGATACCACCCCACCATGCCCATCGAGGTCCGAGTCGACGACCTGAGCAGCCCGGCCGTGCAGGCGCTGATCGCCGAGCATCTGGCCGACATGCATCGCAACTCGCCGCCGTGCCGGACCCACGCGCTGGCGCTGGACAGTCTGCGCCGACCCGAGATCCGCTTCTGGTCGGCGTGGCTGGACGACGAACTGTGCGGCTGCGGCGCGCTCAAGGCACTGAGCGACCATGACGGCGAAGTGAAGTCGATGCGCACTCGCGCCGGCTTCGCCCGTCGCGGCGTCGGCCAGGCCGTACTCGATACCATTCTCGCGACCGCCCAGGCGCGCGGCTACCAGAACCTGTACCTGGAAACCGGCACCGGACCGGCCTTCGACGCCGCCCATGCCTTTTACTTGCGCAACGGCTTCGACTGGTGCGCGCCGTTCGGCGACTACGAGGCCACCGAGTTCAACGTATTCATGGTCCGCGCGATGTTCTAGCCCGCACGATTCATGAACCTTCTGCTGCGGTCGCCGATCCATCCGCCGGG
>CAZFUH010000506.1:0-2511 GCA_964522235.1 uncultured Rhodanobacteraceae bacterium | reverse complement strand
CTGGTCTATGGCCAGCGCGCAATGGAGTCCTCGTCCTGGGCCGGTGCGATCGACAATATCGGCGGTGACACCCTAGCCTGGCTGACCCGAGTCGTGCATCCCTATGGAAACATCGCCAGCTGCGGGCTGGCCGGCGGCGACAAGCTGCATACCACGGTGATGCCGTTCATCATCCGCGGGATCAGCCTGCTTGGTATCGCGTCGGCCGGTACCGCGTACGGCATCCGGCGCGAGATCTGGCAGCGTCTGTCCGGGCCTTGGAAGCCTGACTCGCTGGCCAACATCGTCACCCGAGAGATCACCCTCGATCAGCTTCCGGAGGTGTTTCCGACCATGCTCGAAGGCGGCTCGTTCGGCCGCACTGTCGTCCGCATCGGCTCCGGGTAGAACCACCAGGGCGACAAGGAGTCCGTACACATGTTTCACGATTGGTTCAGACAATCAACCCTGTGCCGGCAACGGCCATATACTCTCACCTCATGAATTCCTCCCGCTCCCTGCCCTGGCTGATCGCCGCCGCAGCGCTGGCCGGCGCGCTGGGCCTCTGGTTGGGTCAACGCTGGTACGTGCAGCAGGCGGCGATCGCCGCTGGCGAAGTGCCGACCCGCAGCGCGCTCGTTTATCCGCAACCGCGCGTACTCGGCGACTTTCTGCTCGAACGCAGCGATGGCCGTCCACTGACCCTGGCTGACTGGCGCGGCCACTGGAGCCTGGTCTTCATCGGCTTCACCCATTGTCCCGATGCCTGCCCCCAGGCACTGGCGATCTTCCGTGAGGTCGAGAAGAACTGGCCCGAAGACGCCGGTCCGTCACCGCAGATGTACTTCGTTTCGGTTGATCCCGAGCGCGACACGCTCAAGGCGATCTCCGACTACGCTCGGTATTTCAGCCCGCAGATCGTCGCGGCAACCGGCGATCACGAGCGACTACAGCCGTTCACGCGCCAGCTCGGCATGATCTACATGCAAAGCGCGCTCGACGGCGGCGACTATACCGTCGACCACAGCACCCACGTCGCGGTGATCGATCCCCAGGCGCGAATGGCGGCATTGTTCCGGGCGCCGCAGGATGCCGCTGCGATGGTCGATGATCTGGTTGCGCTGAAAGGCGCGCGTGGAGACGACTGATGCTGATCCGGTTTTACTTGCTGCTGCAGAAGATCCTTCCGCATCATCTGACCTCGCGGCTGATCAAGGTGCTTTCGCGAATTTCCTGGCAGCCACTGAAGAACCTGCAGATTCGCCTGTATACACGCTGGTTTGGCGTGGATCTCGATGAGGCCGAAAGCGCCGACCCGGATTTCTACAGCAACCTGGATGCATTCTTTACCCGCGCCTTGAAGCCCGGAGTGCGTGTACCCGATCCGGCGCCGGAGACACTACTGATGCCCGCCGATGGCCGCATCAGCGCCTGTGGTGCAATTGATGGCGACCGCCTGTTTCAGGCCAAGGATCGTCATTACCATCTCGCCGAGTTGCTCGGCAATCCGGCCCATGCCAAGGTATTTCTCGGTGGCAGCTTCGCGACCGTCTACCTGCAGCCGCGCAACTACCATCGTGTACACATGCCGATCGCCGGCACTCTGCGCGAAACCCTCTACATCCCCGGTCGGTTGTTCAGCGTTGCCCCGGTGACGGTTGAAGGTATCGAGCGCCTGTTCGCCCGCAACGAGCGCCTGGTCTGCCATTTCGACACCTCGATCGGGCCGGTCGTGGTGATCCTGGTCGGTGCGATGCTGGTTTCGGGGATTGATACCGTCTGGGGCGGAATGGAAACCGCGCAGCGCAAGCGACAGCCCGATCCTTCCGACTATCGCAGCGTGACGCCGCGCATACGCCTGGATCGCTTCGAAGAGCTGGCTCGCTTCCACATGGGTTCGACCGCGATCGTGCTGTTTCCGCGCGGCAAGGTCGACCTTGACCTTTTCCAGATCGGCCAGGAAGTCAAAGTCGGTCAACGCCTGGGACGGATCCGCACGGAAGCAGCGGGCTCCTAACGCTTGCCGAATATCAACAAGCCCAAGCCGACGACCGCGGCGACTGCGCCGCCAATCAGATACCACATCGTGCTGTCGCTGTAGCGGCCGGTAACGCCCTCGACCACCTGTTCGCCGATGCTGTCGGTCGAGGTGTAGCCGAAATACAGGCCGATCGCGCCACCAACCAGCAGTGCAAGTCCGAGGATTCTCATCGTGCTCATGCTGCGCCTCCTTTTGGTCCATGATGATGGATGAGGCAGCCGACGCGCTACAAGAAAACTATAGCCGTACGCGGCGCCATGTCCTGTGATCAGGGTACCAGGAACCTCAATCGATTGATCGACTGCGTTGGCACGGTCACGATCGCTGGCCTCGTCATGACGAGGCCTTCACGCAGCATCCGGGTCGGCAACCGCTAGCGACGGCAGCGCAATGGCGCCACGGGAGTGGCGCCAACAGCGAAATGCTCAGGCTGGAACGACGGCACCTGTCGGGATACCTTCGGTCGCACGACCCAAACGACGCAGGTGCCG
>CAZFUH010000505.1:0-2523 GCA_964522235.1 uncultured Rhodanobacteraceae bacterium | reverse complement strand
GGTGCTGGCCTGGCTGCTGACCCTGATCCTGCCACAAGGCAGCTTCGAGACCACGATCAACGAACAGGGCCGGGACATGGTCGTGCCCGGCACCTACGCCGAAAATGCCGAGCGCGTCTGGTTGGCACCGTGGACCCTGCTGACCGTGGTGCCGCGGGCAATGGCCGATGCCCAGGGCATCATCTTCTTCGTCTTGATCATTGGCGGTGTGCTCGCGGTGATCCGCCAGACCGGCGCCTTCGACGCATTGATCGGCCGCGTCCTGGAGCGCCTCGGCAAGCAGCCATTCCTGCTCGTATCCGGTGGTCTGCTGATGTTCGCGATCGCCTCCGGTACGATCGGCATGGCCGAGGAATACATCCCATTCGTCGCGATCCTGATCGCGCTTTGCGTGGCCATGCGCATGGACGCGGTCGCCGCGATGGGCATTCTGATCTGCGGCTACGGGATCGGATTCGGTGCCGCCCTGGTCAATCCGTTCACCGTGCTGATCGCCCAGGACGTCGCCGGTGTCGAGCAGGGCTCGGGCCTGCTGCTGCGCGGTGTCGTGCTCATCCTGTTCGCCGTGGTCGGCATCCACCATGTCTGGCGCTATGCCCGCAGGGTCATGGCCGACCCGTCAGCCAGTCTGGTCGCCGATATCAAAAGTGCTCAACATGCGCCGGCGGCGAGCTATCCGGCAATGACCTTGGCGCACAAGCTGATCCTGCTGACCCTGCTCGCGGGCATCATCGCCCTCATCGTTGGTATTGCCCGATTCGGTTGGTACCTGACCGAGCTGTCGGCCGTGTTCCTGGCCGTCGGCCTGGTCTCAGCGGTGATCGGGCGGCTCGGTGCCGATCTGACCGCCCGCAGTTTCGCCATCGGTGCCGCCGAGCTGACCACGACGGCGCTGCTGATCGGCTTCGCACGCGCGATTGCGCTGCTGATGGAAGACGGACAGATCCTGCATACGGTCGTCCACGGCCTGTCGGTGCCGCTGTCGATGGTCGGGGCCGAGCTGGCTGCGGTCGGAATGCTGGTGATCCAGACCTTTCTGAACCTGTTCATTCCATCCGGCAGCGGCCAGGCCTATGTCACGATGCCGCTGATGGCGCCGATCGGAGACATCGTAGGCGTCAGTCGGCAGATCGCCGTACTGGCGTTCCAGTTCGGCGACGGTCTGTCGAACATGATCATTCCTACCAATCCTGTGCTCATGGGCATCCTGGGCATCGCCGGGATTCCCTATGATCGCTGGTTCCGTTTCGTCTTGCCGCTGCTGTTGAAACTGTCCGTGCTCGCCGCCGCCGTCCTGGTCGTCGCCGTGTGGATCGGCTATCAATGATCAGCGATTCGTTTTTCTCCAACCCGACAGGACTCTTGCCATGCCACGGACCCTGAACCTGCTGTTGATCACCGCCTTGCTGCTGCCGGGCCTCGCCGCAGCCGAGCCGCGCGGCCTGGACGTGCGCGATCTGGTTGCACTGGATCGGGTTTCCGACCCGCAGTTGAGTCCGGACGGGAAAACCCTGGTCTACACGCTGCGTGAAACCGATTTCGACGGCAACCGCGGCGTCAACGGCATCTGGCGCCTGGATCTGGCCGGCGATGACGCCCAGCCGATGCGGATCACGCCGGACGACCAGAGCTGGTCCAGTCCGCGCTTCGGCGGCGACGGCCGCTTGTACGCCTTGCATGCCGGGTCCGGCAGCAACCAGGTCTGGCGTCTGGATCTGCGCGGGGGCAATGAGCAGGTCACCGACTACCCGCTCGGCATCGGCAGTTATGGAGTCAGCCGCGATGGTCGCCGCCTTGCGGTGTCGATGGCGGTCCATACCGACTGCGAGGATCTGCCCTGCTCGCTGCAGCGCCGCGACGCGGCCAAGGACGAAAAGGCCAGCGGCCGCGTCTACGACGCGCTGTACGTTCGGCACTGGGACAACTGGAAGGACGGCACGCGCAATCAGCTGTTCGTGGCCAGTCTGGGCGACGATGGCAAGGCCGGTTCACCGGCCTGGGTCAGTCGCGGTGTCGAGGGTGATGTTCCGCACAAGCCGTTCGGTGGCGACGGCGACTTCACGTTCAGTGCCGATGGCGAGCATGTCTATTTCGTCGCCAACGATGTCTCCGGTACCTTGGAGGCATTGTCGACCAATCTCGATCTGTGGCGCGCGCCGGTCGACGGCAGCGCCCGGCCGCAGCGGCTGACCGCCGACAATCCGGCCGTCGATCACGCGCCGGTGATCTCGCCCGATGGCCGTCATCAGGCCTGGCTGGCGATGCAGCGGCCGATGTACGAGTCCGATCGCCAACGCATCCTGCTGCGCGACCTGGACAGCGGCGAGACTCGTGAGCTGGCGCCGGACTGGGATCGCTCGCCCGGCTCGTTGGCGTTCGCGCCCGATGGTGAAACCTTGTTCGTGACCGCCAACGACCTGGGTCAGAACCGGCTGTTCGCGATCGACGTCGCCAGCGGCAAGGTCGAACGGCGCAGTGATCTCGGCCAGGTGTCGGGGGTTGCGGTGGGTAGCGCTGGTGTCG
>CAZFUH010000504.1:0-2544 GCA_964522235.1 uncultured Rhodanobacteraceae bacterium | reverse complement strand
CGGATCGGGGCCGAAGACCAAGCGAGAATGGGGCGAAACTTCCGGCGCATTACACTAGGCGCCACTCGTTGTCTCTTCACTCGTCACTCGTCGCTCGTCCGCGCCGGTACTTCGTCCCCGCTCAGGGCCTGCTCGAAGGCCGGCCAGACTGTCTCCAGAATTCGCGGCTGCGCCGCGGCGGTCGGATGCAGGCCATCGTCCTGCATCATTCCTTCCGCCAGCGCTACGTCTTCGAGCAGGAACGGAACCAGCCAGGCATCGGTCGCATCGGCCAGATCGGCATAGACAGCGCGCAGTTGACCGCGGTAGCGCGGGCCATAGTTGACCGGCAGCTCGATCCCGATCAGCACCACCTGGGCTTCGGCGCGCCTTGATTGCTCGATCAGACCTTCCAGATTGTCCCGGATCTGCCCGATCGGCAGACCACGTAGACCATCATTGGCACCCAGCTCGATCGCGACCACGGCCGGCCGATGCTGCTCCAGCAACGCCGGCAGACGGGCCAGACCTCCGGCGGTGGTCTCGCCACTGATACTGGCGTTCACGACTTGCCCGCGCCCGCTCTCGGACAATCGCCTATGCAGCAGGCTGACCCAGCCGCTGTCGGCCGGGATGCCATGTGCAGCGCTGAGCGAGTCACCCAGTACCAAGACCATCGGCACTTCGGCGCGCGCAGTGGCAACGGCGAAAATCAGCGAAACTGGCAGCAGAACGAACGAGCGGAATCGAATCATGGCGGATGCGGGCAACAACGAGATGGAAGCAATCATCCAGGCGCAGGCCCTGGGCAAGCACGTGGATGGACCGGAAGGCGGGCTCACGATACTGGAAGGCGTCGACCTGGCGCTGAACGCGGGCCGTAGCCTGGCGATCACCGGGCGCTCGGGCTCCGGCAAGACCACCTTGCTCAGTCTGCTCGCCGGACTGGACCAGGCCAGCAGCGGCCGGGTCTGGCTCGACGGCCATGAACTGGGTCCGATGGACGAGGAGGCGCGCGCCGGGCTGCGCCGCCGCCTGGTCGGATTCGTATTCCAGTCCTTCCAGCTGATTCCCACCCTGGACGCGCTCGAGAACGTGTTGATCGCTGCCGAACTGGCCGGCATCGAACAGCCCGAAGCACGCAGCCGGCAGGTACTGGAGCGCGTCGGCCTGGGCAAGCGCAGCCACCATATTCCCCGGCAGCTGTCCGGCGGCGAGCAGCAGCGCGTCGCCCTGGCGCGCGCCTTCGTGCATACCCCTCGCATCCTGTTCGCCGACGAACCGACCGGCAATCTCGACGGCGAAAGCGCCCGCCACATCACCGAGCTGCTGTTCGAGCTTCAGCGCAGTTCGGGCACCACCCTGGTTCTGGTCACCCACGACCTGAGCCTGGCGCAGCGATGCGAACAGCATCTGGCCCTGGTCGAGGGACGGCTCGCGGATCTGCCGGCATGAACCTGCCGCGCGTCATCACCCGCGGGCTGCGCGCGCAACTGCGGCAAAACGAAACACGGCTGTTCCTGGCCGCCCTGCTGTTCGCGGTCGCAGCGCTGACGACGGTGCAACTGGGTGCCCAACGGACACTGGACCTGCTGATGGTCAAGGCGGCCGAGATCAACGGCGGCGATCTGGCGATCAGTTCGCGTACGCCGCTGCCCGAAACCTTTGTCGAGCAGGCGCGCGAGCGCGGGCTGCGTGTCGCCCGGACACTGAGTTTCCCGACCATGCTGTTCGCCGGCGACGCGCAACAGCTGTCCGACGTCATCGCCGTCGCCGGCGACTACCCGGTTCGTGGCGACTTGCTGATCCGGCCGCTCGGCAGCGAGACCGACGTCGCAGCCGGCGCGCCGGCGTCCGGCCAAGCCTATGCCGACCAGCGCCTGCTCCAGGCGCTGGTCCTGGCGCCCGGGGACGAGATCGAACTCGGCCAGATCCGGCTGCGGATCAGCGCCGAGCTGATCGACGACCGCGATGGTGGCCGCTTGTTCACGATGGCTCCGCGCCTGCTGGTCGCAGTCGCCGACGCCGAGCGCGCTGGTCTGATCGGACCCGGAAGCCGGCCTGGCCATCGTCTGCTGCTGGCCGGTCGCGGTGATGCCGTGCGCAACTACAGCGCCTGGCTCGAGCCGCGCCTGGAAGCCGGTCAACGCCTGAGCCGGGTCGAGGACGCGACCGAAAATCTGCGCGGCGCCTACGAACGCGGCCGCAGCTTCATCGACCTGGCCTTGCTGTTGAGTCTGGCCCTGAGCGCCCTGGCGATGTGGCTGGCCTTGGCACGCATGGCCGAACGCGAGGCCGACACCTCGGCCCTGCTGCGCTGCCTGGGCGCCAGCCGACGCGAGGTGCTGCTGTTGCCGCTGGGCCAGGTATTGCTGTTGGCGCTGCCGGCAACCGTGCTCGGCCTGCTGCTCGGTATCGTTGCCGAAGGCCGGATCAGTGCCCTGCTGTCGGCGCGCTTCGGTGTCGAGGCACCAGCGGTCGATCTGGCCGCGGCAGTGCCGACCCTGCTGATGCTGATCAGCCTGCTCCTGGTCTGTGTGCTGCCGCCGCTGTTCGGCCTGTTGC
>CAZFUH010000503.1:0-2545 GCA_964522235.1 uncultured Rhodanobacteraceae bacterium | reverse complement strand
TCCGCGCGCCGCGTCCCAGCGGCGTCTCGACGACCTCGCGACGAACGTTCATGAACAATGTGGGCTAGGCAGGATGCGGCAGGACTTGCCGCTGCGTCCGCGCGGCACCGGATGGCCGAGTTCCCCGAGTACGGTCGGTTTCGCCGCGCCCTGACGGACGGCATAGGCGCACAATGCCTGGCGCCCACGTGCGAGCGCTGCGCGGCCGTCGCTACCGGTGAGCGGCAGGCGCAGCACCAGGGTGCGCTCGTCGCGCTGGCCGATCTGGAAATCAAACAGGCCGGCTTCTTCCTCCAGCACCGTGGTCAGCGCCAGCGGCAGCATTGGCACCGGGCGTCGGTTGCGGCCGCGAAGGGACAGGATATCGTCCTGCCGGCCCTGGACGTCGAAGGCCGGCAGGCCTGAACCGCAAACGCAGGGTGCACTCCGCAGGCATAGGTGATCGCTGATTTCGTAGCGAATCAGCGGTTGCACGGTATTGGCCAGATGGGTCAGCAGAAGCCCCGCCGAAACGTGGCCGGGCGGCACCGGTCGGTTGCGCTCGTCGACAGGCTCCAATAGCACCCAGTCGCTGTTGAGATGCAATTGCCCGCGGTCACATTCCCAGCCCAGGGCGAGAAACTCCGATGCGCCGTAGCTGTTGCGCACCGGACAACCGAGCAACTCGGTCAGACGCCGACGCACCTGTGTACTCAGCGTTTCGCCGCCGGTCCAGATCTCGCGCAACTGGATCTGCAGGTTGCCCGCTTGCGCCTCGGCGGCGAGCACGCTCGCCGCGGTCGGGTATGTGGCGAGCACGGTCGGCGCGAATGCATTGAGCTGATCGACCAGCGCATCCAGCGGTTGCAGGATCGAGAAGCTGCGCACCGACGAGGCCAGCCAGGGTTGCACCCGGCGCAGCCGTTCGATGGTGATATAGCTGGCGAACGGGCCATCGATGGCACCGACGAAGGCGATCCGCTCACCCAAGTAGAACGGGTCCAGCCACCGCCGCATGGCACCTGCCGAACTGCGCCGCAGCGCTTCCAGCGCGTCGTAGATCGCCAGGCAGCGCGCGTCCTGCACGAAGATCCCGGGTGCGCTGCTGGTGCCGGAACTCTCCCATACCAGGTAGCGATCCTGGTACGGCTCGCCGATATTTGCCCGATCAGCCAGGAACGTGCGCAGCGAATCCAGGCGCAGTGCCGGATCGCTCACCCAATCGCTGAACCGGGCCATCAATTCCTGTCGTCCGACCGGCTGCAACGCGGGCAATGCGTCGGCGCCATCGGGCAGACCCTGCAATCGCTGCCGATACAGTGCTGACCGTTGCCGGACCATTCGAAGCAAGCTGTCCAGACGCCCTCGCTGCAGGCGTTTCAGCGCCTGCGGCGGTAGCTGGCTGGCAATGCCGACATCGGCGCTGGCCTGCGCCAGCAACCAGGGATCGAACACGGTGGCCATGGTTCGCCTTTGAAGCTTTCGGCAATCATCCTATGGCAGAAGCCGCTACGCTGCCGGCTTGGGCGTATCCTGCGGTACCAATGGCACTGGCGTTTTCTCGCCCAGTTGCGTTAGCTGGATTCTTGATTGCAGGAGTTCCGTCATGGCCACGAACCACGATTCCCGTCAAGTCCCGGTGACGCGACTGCCGGTCAATCCACAACTGCGTGAAGGCGCCGGCAACATTCCGTCCGAGCGTCTGGAGCGTATCGTCCGCCGCGCGTCCGAGTTGCAGCGGCATCAGGGCGTCGACGAACCCAACCTGCTCACCGAAGAGGAGGTCATGCGCATTGGGGCCGAAGTCGGCCTGGAGCCGCAGTACCTGCGCCGGGCCATGGCCGAAGCCCACGCCGAGTCCCTGCTGCCGCAGCCGCCGATGGATCTTCCGCTGCTGGACACCCTGTGTGGCCCGGCCTGGGCGCGCGTGCAGCGGGTAGTCGCGGGCAGCGGCGAGCGGCTGCAACGACGCATCGAGGCACAGTTGAGCGAGCGCGAAAGCCTGAAGGCGATCCGTCGCCGCAACGGCGCCTCAGCCTGGGAGCCGGCCGATGGCTGGATTGCGCATCTTCAGCGTGGCCTGGATTTCAGTGGCCATGGCTATGATCTGGCCGATGCCCGTAGCATCGAGCTGACCCTGGCGCCGCTCGAAACCGACTATTCCCTGGTGACCCTGACCGCCGACCTGGGCAATCAGCGCAGCACGCGCCTGACCAGCTGGGCCGGTGCCATTGGCGGAACGGCGCTGGCGGCGATCTTCGTCGGTGCCAGCAATCTCGGACTGGGTCTGGCGCTGACGACGGCGCTGGGGCTGGGCCTGACTGCGGTAGCGGTTGCTGGCATCGCAGTGGCCACCCGTTGGAGTCTGTCAAAGCTGCGCCGGCGTACTGTCGTCAAGCTCGAAGCGGTGCTGGACCGGGTCGATCCCGAGGGCGGCTGACGGGTAGCGGCTTCTTCGTTCGTCATTGGCGACCACCGCACCGCAAGGCATTCGCCAACACCCGACGCGCGCCCTTGTAGAGCGCAGCTTGCTGCGCTTTGCGGCCGCCAGGCTGCTCGCTCCGTC
>CAZFUH010000502.1:0-2547 GCA_964522235.1 uncultured Rhodanobacteraceae bacterium | reverse complement strand
CGGAGGTCAGCAGCCGGCCCTCCTCGGTCAGGTAGGCGAGAATGGCCTCGCGGCTGGGAATCGGATTCTCGTAGCGTCGCTGCTCGCGTTCGGCGAACGGGTCGTGCCGATTCGGCACCGTCTTCACGGCCTTGCTTCGAGCGGACGTTGCCGCCCCTTTCTTCTTCTTGGGTCTGGTCATGGCGGCGATGGTACCGGTTTCGACCACGACCGACGCTGAAGCCGCGCCGGATCACGGCCGCGACAGCCGCATGCCAACATCAGCGCGTCCGCGGCCACGGCCCCGCCAACCTGGGCGGCAGACGCCGTCCGGGCCCCTGACCGCCAAGCATTGACAAGCACAGCGCAACTGCCTATCTTTGCCGCCCCGCACCATGCGGTCCAAAACCTTGCCCAGGTGGCGGAATTGGTAGACGCACTAGTTTCAGGTACTAGCGGGTAAAACCGTGGAGGTTCGAGTCCTCTCCTGGGCACCATGTCAAGGATCGAGGGTCGTCCAACGATGACCAACGAAGTAATAATAGCCCCGCCAAGTGCGGGGTTTTTTATTGCCTGAGCGTCCGACGCAGTCCAACCGGCGCCGCAGCGCTGCCGCTGAAGCACGCGAGTATCTTGAGCCGGCAGATCAGACTCGCGAGCTTGACTATTAGACGTATTTGTCAAACACTGACAACTCCTGCCCAATATTTGCTATATACGTCAAATGCAAACCGTTCAAGAGCTCGGGGACGCCGTCGCAGAGCGCCGACGCGCGTTAGGACTTAAACAGGGCGACGTGGCTGCGCGTGCAGGCGTCGCGCAAGCTGCGCTCTCGCGCTTTGAGCGAGGCAAGCTGCCGGAGTTCGGCTCTCGCAAGTTGCTGGCCGTGTTGGCGGCCCTGGGGATGGAGCTTCAGTTCGTCGAGATCGCGGCAGCCGGCTCGCTCGATGAGCTTCGTCGCGAGCGTGGAGGCGGTGCGTGAGCCTGTCTGTCTTTGTGCTGGGGCGCCCGGTGGGTACACTGGAAGCGATCGGCGACTTCAAGAGTTCGATGGCCTACGGCGGCGGTGTCGCGCCGGAGGACTTCGTCTCCCTGACCATGCGGGTTCGACGCGAACCCTATGTCTGGGACGACGTTCTCCACCCGATCTTCCAGATGAACTTGCCCGAGGGCTACCTGCTCCAGGTGCTCCAGGAACAGTTCGGCCCGATCATCGGCGCCAGCCCGATGGCCCTGCTCTCGGTGATCGGTCGCAACATGATCGGCCGCGTCCAGGTGGCACCACCGGAGGCAAACCTTCAGGAGCCAGCCACGCCGGTAGACGTCGCTGGCCTGCTCCAAGGCGACAACTCCGAGGAGGCGTTCGCCGAATTGGTGCGCCAACATGCAACCAGCGGTGTATCGGGCGTGGTCCCCAAGTTCCTGGACAGCGATGCCGAGAAGATCAGGTTCGGCTCGCACAAGAAGGTCACACTGTTCACCCACCGGCACATCATCAAGGGCTCCTCCAAGCTTCTGCCATTCGTGTCCTTGAATGAGCACCTGTGCATGCAGGTGGTTCGACGGGTCATGCCTGCCGCCGAAACCGAAGTGTCTCGCGACGGCCAGGCTCTGGTCGTCCATCGCTTCGACGTGAACGAGAGCGGCACCAGACACTGGGGCGTGGAGGATTTCTGTGCCTTGCTCGGCCTGCGTCCGGCAGCCAAGTACGAAACGACCTGGGAGCGTATCGCCAAGGCTGTGCGAGACCACGTTCCTGTCGCCAACCGACCGGCTGTCTTCCGGCAAATGGCAACGCAGTTGCTGCTGACCTTCGCCCTGCGCAACGCCGACTGCCACGCCAAGAATGTGGCCTTGCGCTACAGCCGGCACGACGACGTCCACCTGGCTCCGGCCTACGACGTGATCACGACGGCCGCGTATCCCGCCTACGCGAACAATCCGCCCGGCATCTCATTCATGGGGCGAAAGACCTGGGATCCCGGAAAGAACCTACAGACCTTCATCACCGCCACGTTCGGGCTCCTGCCGCGTGAGCAGGCCGACATCATCGACCGCATCGGCACGGCAATGGCCGAAGTGGGTCCGCAAGTTCGTGAAGCGATGGCCGAACACCCGGCCTTTGCCGAGATCGGCAAGCGGATGATGATCTCCTGGCAGGAGGGCATCGACGGCCTGCGCAACAAGCGCACGTATGCCTTGGCGGACGCACGACTTGGCGCCGCCTTCACCGGACTCTCAGACCCCAAGCCGCTAAAAAAACAGCGCCAAGTCATCGGTCGCTCCGACTTGCTGGGAAAGCGCTGAAAGGGAATCTCGAGTTGTCCTGGTCAGCAACTTCGACGGCCGCGTTTCAAACCTGCTTGCAGCGGGCATCTGGCATACTTTGGCCAGATTCGGCACCCATGTGCTGTTTGCCAAAGTCCCCGCCAGCGGCCGCGATGACGCAAGAAGTCCGATGAATTTCCTGATCGTGTTTCTCGGTGCCGGCCTCGGCGGCGCCCTGCGCCATGGTGTCGGGATGATCGTCCTGCGCTGGTGGGGTAGCGGCTTTCCGCTCGCGACCTT
>CAZFUH010000501.1:1287-2548 GCA_964522235.1 uncultured Rhodanobacteraceae bacterium | reverse complement strand
CGGCGCGCGGTCGCGCAGCGTGCTGGTCCTGGTGCTGGGCGAGGGCGCGCGTCTGGTGGCGCTGGGGGTCGTCGTCGGTCTGGCTGTGGCGCTGGTAGCCGGACGTCTGATGGAAAGCCTGCTGTTCGGCGTCGCAGCCAGCGATCCGTTGACCTTTGCGGTCAACGCCTCGATCGTGACGGTGATCGCGCTGCTGGCGACCTTGGCGCCGGCCTTGCGAGCCGCCCGTACACAGCCGATGGAGGCCTTGCGTCACGGTTGAACGTGTCGGCGTTTGCGTGGCAGCGGACAGCTGCGACCGAAAACGAACGCAGAGCCGTGCCCTGAGAGGGCAAGGGGTTGATCTTCAAGAGGGTGTCCGGATGGCACGCTCATTGCTTGTGTCTCGCGTGCTGACCCCCCGGGCAGCACCAGGATTGCCAACCTAAGGAAACCCGATGACTGCCATCCGACACGCGTTACGCAATCTATGGGTCAGCCTGGGCACGTCTATGGTGGTCGTGCTCACGCTTGCCCTTGGCATTGCCGCCTGTGCGGCCGTGTTCGGTCTGATCCATGCGACCTTGCTGCGCGATCTGCCGTTTCGGGATTCCGACCGCCTGGTCTGGATCGAGAACAGCGGTACCGGCGGCCTGTCGTCGATCACCTCGCGCGTCGATACGCTGCTGGAATGGCGCGAGCACAGCCGGACCCTGGAGAGCATCGCGGCGTACTTTGCGTTCTTCGACTACGACCACTTCACGATTGCCGATGGCAACGAACCGCTGCGTCTGCGCGGCGTACGTGTATCCCAGAATTTTCTCGATGTGCTCGGCATACAGCCGTTCGTCGGACGCAATTTCACTGTTGAAGAAGCTGACTGGAACGACGGTCGCACCACCGCCGTGCTGCTTGGCCACGACTTCTGGCGGCAGCGCTTTGGCGGCGACGAAGGCATCGTCGGCACCACCGTCGAACTGAACGATGGCCCGGCAACCGTGGTCGGTGTACTTCCCCGGCAGTTCGATTTCACATCGGTGTTCGCACCGACCAGCCGAATCGATGTGCTGGTTCCGTTTCCCCTGGTCGAACAGACCGCGAACTGGGGCGCGACCTCGTTCGGGATCGGTCGACTCGCCCCTGGCGCCACCTACATGCAGGCACAACAAGAACTGGATGCGATCAACGACCGACTCATTGCCGCGGAACTCCAGGACACGCCGGGCGCGCGTGTGATGAGGCTCGCGGATCATATCCGGGGCGGGGTGCGCACGGCGCCGGT
>CAZFUH010000501.1:0-1277 GCA_964522235.1 uncultured Rhodanobacteraceae bacterium | reverse complement strand
GGCTGTCGGTTGCGTGATGCTGATCGCTTGCGTCAATGTGTCCAGTTTGCTGCTGGCCAGGTCGAATGCCCGGCAACAGGAGGTTTCGGTGCGTACCGCACTCGGCGCCACACGCTGGGACCTGTTGCGGCAGATGCTGATCGAGAACTCGGTGCTTGCCCTGGCCGGATGTACGTTGGGCATCGGCTTCGCCTGGGCGCTGCTGCGCGGCCTGGCCGCCGCTGAGGATCTGGGTATCCCGCTGATCGGATCCAGTTCGCTGGATGCTGCGACGGTCGCTTTCACCGTGGCCGTAGCGGCGTTGGCCGCCGGCCTGGCGACGATTCTGCCGGCGGCGCAGCTCTGGCGTCGCAGCTCGGGCTCGATCCTGCAGGGCAGCGCCGGTGGCAGCGGTGCTCGCATCATCGGCGCGACGCCGAAGACTCTGGTAGTCATGCAAATCGCGCTGACCTGCCTGTTGCTGGTCGCCGCCGGACTGCTGGTTCGCAGCTTTGTCGATGTGTTGCGTGTCGATCTGGGCTTCAAGCCGGAGAACATCATTGCCTGGCGTGCTGACACGTCGCGGTCGTTTGCCTCGGAAGCCGATCGCGTCGCGTACTTCGAGCGTCTGCTGGCCCAGACCCGGGCGTTGCCCGGCATCGAGAGTGCGGGTTTCAGCGACACGTTGCCGCTCGGACGCAATCGTGCCTGGGGCATCGCCGCCAAGGATGTTCAGCAAGCGCCCGGCGAGGCGTCGTCCGCGGGCATCCGCATCATTGATGAGAACTACCTGCAAACCTTGCAGGTGCCGCTGCTCGCGGGTCGATATTTCGATGCCCGCGACCACGCCGACAGCGCGCCGACGGTCGTTCTTGGTCGCGCCGCTGCCGAGGCGCTCTGGCCGGGTCAGGATGCACTCGGGCGTACGGCACGCATCGGCGGCGATGACTACACGGTCATAGGCATCGTCACCGACGTGCCGCGTGCGATCGAGGAGGCGGCGCAGGCGGACGTCTACCTCAACTATCGTCAGAGCCCGGCATGGTTGTCGATGGAACTGACCGTGCGCTCGGCACGGTCCCCAGAATCGATCATCGCCGAAGTGCGCGCCGCAATCGCCGCCTTCGATCCGGCGATGGCGAGCAACGAGTACACCACGCTGGCCGCGGTGGTCGACCAGGCTGTTGCGCCGCGCCGACTGACCACGCTCGTGCTCGGCGGTTTCTCGCTGTTTGCGCTGCTGCTGGCGGCGATTGGTCTGTACGGCACGATCGCCTACTCGGTGGCGCGGCGGACGC
>CAZFUH010000500.1:0-2556 GCA_964522235.1 uncultured Rhodanobacteraceae bacterium | reverse complement strand
GCGCATCTGAGGTTGCTTCCAGCGCTGGCGCTCGGCATCTGCGCAGGATTGATCGCGACGAGCTGTGCAAACACGCGACAGGGACCGATCATGAACGTGGATGCGAGCGCCACGAAGCGGCACGACGATCACGCAGCCTTGGCCTTGCGGACCTTGCATATCGCCGACGCGGCTCGCATCGACGGACTGAAGCTGGTCGAGATCGCCGGCTGGCCCACCCTGGTCTATTCGGTTCAGGAGCAGGGTCCTGAAGGCCAGCCACAGCTGGTCATCTATGCGGTCGCGATCGCCGATCTCAGCCGCGTGCAGGAGATCGCCCGTGTCGATCGCCTGTTGCCGCCACCACCCCGATGGGACGCTCAAGCCACCGACGACGGCTACGATCTCGTGTATGAGGCGGCGGCGGGTGCCACCGACTCGATCGTCTGGCGCAATGCCCAGGGCGAGACCCGCCTGGTTTCAATGGCCCACCCCTTCGAGAGCTTTCACCGCCCCCATTTCGTGCGCACCGCGTCGGGCGAACCGACAACGGACATTGGCGCGACAGCGGACAAGAAAGCGGTGGTCGTGTTTTCGTCGGGCGCCGAGTCGCCGGCGAAGCACGTCGGCTTGGCTCCGGGGGACGAAGGGCTCGTAGGCGGCGCGGGTGGCCATTGGGTGGCCGCCAAGATTGCCACGAGCGGTCCGACGATGTTCGAGGTGCTCCCAGGGCGCCTGGTAGTGACGACATCGGGAGCCAACGTCGCGCAGTCGATCCGCATCCCCGACCTGATCATGTTCGAGTTCGATGCGGCAGCGCTCGGCGACGACGTGTTGATCTTCGCCACCGGGAATCCAGCCGTGCTGGTGCGGGCGTCCCGCCCCGCGCAACTGCTCCCAATCACCGCTCAAGCACGTGAAGAGCTGCCACAGCTATCGCGACCGACGCTCTTTGTCGGCGCTCGCGCGATACACATCGCTGCGCTGGCAAATCCCGGCAGCGAACGCGCGGTCGTCGTCTATGCGACGCTGCTGCGCGCCGTGCTCGAAGGCTCGTGAGTAGTGCAATCAGCGGCGGAAGAAGCTGCGGACGCGGCTGATCAGGCTCTTCAGGCCGGACTCCTTCTTGTGCGTCTGCTCGTGGTCCTTGCGGGCACGGCTGCCGGGGCGTGGTTCGTGCCTGCCGCGTGCCGGCTTTTCGCCCGCAGCGGCCTTGCCCGCCGTCGTGACGCCGGCTGCTGGTGCGTCGGCACCGGCTTCGCCGCTGTTGCGGCGACGGTTGCGACCACCGCGACGACGGCGCTTCTTGCCTTCGCCAACGGCCTCCGCCGACACCGGTGCCGCCGGATCGATCCTTGTCGCCGGTTCGGCAATGGCAGTCGGTGCCGTAGCATGCGCCGTGGCGCTGCCGGACCGGCGCCGGCGCTCGCCGCCGCCGTCCTGCGTGCGACCGCGACTGCTGCTGCCGCTGCGCGAGCGTTCGCCGCGAGCTCCGCTACGTTCGCCGTCGCGACCACGCGGCCGGCGCGGACGCGACTCGGCTTCGGCTTCATCGTCGGCATCCGCGTCGCCGCCCTCGGGCAGCGATGAGCGCGGCGGTGCCGGCGGCATCACCAGCCATTCCGGCGCGATCTCGCCACGCGGAATCGATTGGCCGATATAGGCCTCGATGTCGGGCAGGCTGATTGCATAGGTTTCGCACGCGAATGCGATCGCATCGCCCTCGGCGCCGAGGCGGGCGGTGCGGCCGATGCGATGGACATAGTCCTCGGCATCCTGCGGCAGGTCGTAGTTGATGACGTGGCTGACGGCCGGAATGTGCAGGCCGCGGGCGGCGACATCGGTCGCGACCAGCAGGTCGATCTCGCCGGCCTGAAAGCGGCGCAGCAGGCTCTCGCGCTTTTTCTGCGGGACGTCGCCGGACAGGGCGCCGACCCGGTAGCCATGACGCTTGAGCATCTCCGACACCTTTTCGACCCAGTGCCGGGTGTTGACGAAGATGATCCCGCGCTCGACCGCCAGGTGCTTGAGCAGGTTCAGCAGCAAGGCCCGTTTTTCGTCGGTGGCCGGAAAGTAGACGATCTGGCTGACCCGGTCGGCGGTGATGTTTTCGGTCTCGACGGTCAGCTCGATCGGGCTGTTCATGTGCTCGTAGGCCAGCTCGCGGACGCGATGGCTGAGCGTGGCCGAGTACAGCAGGCCCTGGCGTCGCTCGCGCTCGGGCAGGCGGCGCATGACATAGCGGATGTCCTTGATGAAGCCGAGATCGAACATGCGATCGGCCTCGTCGATGACCAGGACCTCGATGCCGCGGAAGTCGACCGCCTTCTGCTTGTAGTAGTCGATCAGCCGGCCCGGCGTCGCGATCAGCACGTCGATGCCATCGAACAGGATCTGGCGCTGCTTGTCGTAGTCGGTGCCGCCGTAGGCCAAAGCCATGCGCAGACCGGTGTTGCGGCCGATCGCCAGCGCGTCCTTGTGGATCTGGATCGCCAGTTCCCGTGTCGGCGCCATCACCAGGGCGCGTGGATCGCCGGTGCGCCGTTCGGTCAGCGCGTCGCGGGTGAGCAGGCGTTG
>CAZFUH010000499.1:0-2558 GCA_964522235.1 uncultured Rhodanobacteraceae bacterium | reverse complement strand
GTCGACTTCATCGAGCTGTTCTTCATGCAGCCGGATTTTGTCACGCCGGCAAACAGCACCCTCACCGGACCGGTCCAGGTTCACATCGCCGAGATCGATTCGACCCTATGCGGCCTGACCTCGTTCACCTGCTTCCCGCAGCCGAACGCCGTCCAACTCGATCCGCTTCGTGAAGTGGTGATGCACCGCCTGCAATACCGCAACTTCGGCAGCCACGAAGTACTGGTCGGCAACCTGGTCACCGATGTCGGTGTCGACCATGGCGGCAAGCGCTGGTTTGAGATGCGCCGCACCGGCGGCCTGGCCGGCACTTGGGCCGTCCACCAGGAAGGTACCTACTCGCTGGATGCGCTGAACCGCTTCATGGGCAGCATCGCGATGGACCGCACCGGCAATATCGCGCTCGGCTACGGTGCCAACAACAGTACCAACCACCCGAGCATCCGCTATGCCGGCCGCCTGGTCAGCGATCCGGCGGGCACCCTGCCGCAAGGCGAGTACACGATCGTCCAGGGCGCTGCCTCGAACGCCAGCAATCGCTGGGGCGACTACAGCTCAATGAACCTCGATCCGGTCGACGACTGCACGTTCTGGTACACCCACCAGTACAACCCGACGACCAGCCAGTGGCAGACCCGTATCGCGAAGTTCGCATTTGACGCCTGCTTCGGCGAGGGCTTCTCGGTTGCCGCCGACCCGACCGATCTCGCCGTCTGCGCGCCGGACAATCTCGATCCGATCACCGTCACCGTCACCGGCTTCAACGATTTCGACGATCCGGTGACTCTGGCGTTTGAGAACCTGCCCTCCGGCCTGACCGGGGGCTTCACTGTGAACCCGGTGATCCCGACCGACACGACGGTGGCGAATCTCACGGCAGGGGGCGGCCTGGCCGCCGGCGACTACACCTTCCAGATCGAAGGAACGGCCACCGGTTTCGACCCGAGCTCGGTGGACATCAACCTGGCCGTGGCTACCGCGACACCGGCGGCGCCAGCTCTGAACCTGCCGGCCGATGGCGCGACCGGCGTCTCTGCCAGCTCGACCAGTTTCAGCTGGAGTGCCGTGACCGGCGCGATCGACTACACCCTGGAAGTCTCCGATGATCCGGGCTTCGGCAGCATCGTGTACACGACGACGGTCACCAACACCTCGATCACCGCGAGCGCCGGCCTGACCCCGGATACCCCCTACTTCTGGCGCGTCCGCGCAAACAATGCCTGCGGCGGCGGCACCGATTCGGCCGTATTCATGTTCACGACTTCGGCCGATCTGTGCAGCGCACCGAACCTCGCCATCCCCGACAACATCCCAGCCGGGGTCAGCGACCAACTCGTGCTCAGCGGTGGCGGATCGGTCGACGACCTTCGCGTCCAGCTGGACCTCACCCACACCTGGGTCGGCGATCTGATCATCACTTTGAGCAACGGCAGCACGACGATCAACCTGGTCAATCGTCCGATCGGCACCGTCAACCCCCCGTTCGGCTGCAATGGCAACGACATCGATGTCTTCCTTGATGACAATGCCACGCTGTCGATTCAGAACGACTGCTCGGAGGGTGCAAATCCTGCCCAGGCCTATATCGCCGGTGAGTCCTACCAGCCGGCGCAGGCGCTGTCGGCCTTCAACGGCGCGAGCCTCGATGGCACCTGGACGCTGAACGTGTCCGACAATGCCGGCGGCGACACCGGCACCTTGGTCGAATGGTGCCTGTTGAACGGGGGTGGTATCGGCCCCGGCGGTGATGCCGACCTGACCCTTGCACTGGTGGCCGCACCGGACCCTGTCCAGAACGGCGGCGACCTGACCTTCGTCGCAACGGTCGGCAACTTTGGCCCGGATTTCGCCAGCAATGTCCAGGTCGAGTTCGATCTGCCGCCCGAGCTGAGCTTCGGGATCGCTCGTACTGTGCATGGTGAGAAGCTCGCTGAGCCGCGCGGCTCATCCTGGAGCTGCTCGGAAGCCGGCGGTACGGTGACCTGCGATCTGTCCGGCACCTTGCCGGCGACCAGTCTGGCGCCGACCTTGGAGCTCATCACGACGGTCAACGGTGGTCCAGGCGTCGTCGACACCACAGCCACCGTCAGTGCCGACCAGAACGATCCGGACTCTGGCAACAACAGCGTTACGATTCAGACCGAGATTGTCGGCAAGCCCGATAGCATCTTCGCCAACGACTTCGAATGTGCTGACGGCCTGCCGGACTGCCCGGTCGGCAATCCCGATATCGTCGTCATCGACGACATCGACTTCGTGCCGAACGCGGACTTCACCGGCGGTTCGATCCTTTGGGTCGACGGCAGCACCTGCGACTGCGATACCGCACCGTTCAACTACAATGTGTACGGTACTGCGACGACGGTGCAGTTCTTCTGGCCGAACAACACCAACAACTCCGAAGGCGGCGTGACGCTGGACGGTGGCACCACGTATGCGGTGCTGGGTTCGGGTGCGACGATCGATGCGGCTTCGAGCTTCCTGGTCGGCACCGGGGTAGCGTTGACGGCTCCCTGGTCGGTCCCGGGCAATGTCGACGGCTACCTCGGGTTCCGGTT
>CAZFUH010000498.1:0-2564 GCA_964522235.1 uncultured Rhodanobacteraceae bacterium | reverse complement strand
GCATTTCGGCTATGCCGATCGCAGGAATACCGCCATTCTCAACGATACTTCCGGCAGTGAATCCTATCGCCAGTGGAGCCCGCGGATTGGACTGATCGGCACGATCACCGACGGCGTGCAGGTATTCGCGAACCTCTCGCGCGACTTCGAACCTCCGACCCTGGCCGATCTCACGACGGGTGGCGTACTGGCCTTCACGCCGCTGCAGGCGCAGCGGTCATGGACGGCCGAAGTCGGATCGCGCGGCGAGCACGGTTACATCGCCTGGGACGTGGCCATCTACCAGAGCCGTGTAGACGCAGAGCTGATCCGCTTCGGTGTGCCGGGCGCTACGGGCTTCATCTCGTTCACCGACAACGCCGGCGAGACGATCCATCGCGGGGTGGAACTCGGCATGGATTGGCGGCTGGGCACCGACGCGATGCGGGCAGGCGGGCTGGAGTTGCTGTGGCGACACAACTGGACCTATAACGATTTTCGCTTCGACAGTGATCCGGATTTCGGAGATAACCGCCTTGCCGGTGTGCCGCGTCACCTGTACGTCTCGGTACTGACGCTGGAAGCCGAAGCCGGCTGGTACGTGGGGGGCGATGCGCGCTGGGTGCCGGCCGGCCCGTGGGTGGACTTTGCCAATACCGTTCGCGCACCTGGCTACGACATTTACGGACTGCGTGCCGGCTGGCGCTTGGCCAATGGGTTCACGCTGTTCGCATCGGCGGAGAACCTGTTCGACCAGCGATACATTTCCAACGTCGGCACCAACGCCAACCAGTCACTGCAGAATGCAGCGCTGTTCACGCCTGGCCGTGGCCGCGCCTTCTTCGCAGGTGTCTCGTGGAACCTGTGACCGCAGGCCGCGCAACCAGCGGCGGCGAGACGACGGCGCCACACGGTTTCCTTGGCGACAGAGCCAAGACGAGAACGCGTGGGGTCAAGGCATGGCTGGGGCGCATGCATCGCGCGCTGCCCTGGTTCGCCGGCACGGCCCTGCTGTTGTGGGGGCTCTCGGGCATGATGCATATCCTGATGTCCAGTTTCGGCCCGCAGCAGTCGGTCTTCGCGCCGCCGCAGCGTGTGCTCGAACTCGGCTCGGCGCAGAGTATCGACGCGACCTTGCGGCAGGCCGGCATCACCGAGGCCCAGGCTGTGCGCGTCGTGGTATCCGAAACGGAGAACCTGCTGCAGGTTACGACCGGGCAACTGCAGCCACGTCGGTACTTCCGCCTGGCCGACGGCAGTGAACTCGCTGATCATGACCGCCGCCATGCACGCTACGTCGCGCGCCATTACCTCGGCGACCAGGTGGCAGGGATCGAGGTGGCGGAGATGGAATTCGTCACCGAGTTCAGCGGTGCCTATCCTGCTGTCAATCGGCTGCTGCCGGTGTGGCGCGTTCGCTTTGCCACCGATGACCATCTCACCACCTACGTGTACACCGAAACCAATGCGCTGGCCGCTGTCGACAACGACTTCAAGGCGGTGCTGCAGCAGCTGTTTCAGTGGTTCCACACGTGGAGCTGGGTGCCCGCCGGCGGCGAATGGCTGAGACTGGTGCTGGTCGGCATGTTGATGGTGACGCTGCTGTCAGTCGCGGCAAGTGGGGCAGGCATGCTGATGCTGATCCGGCGCCGTCACCGTGCGCCGGGAGTGCGGGGGCTGCATCGTCTGGCAGGCTACCTGTTCGTGATTCCCATCCTGATGTTGGCCGCGAGCGGACTGTGGAACCTTATCCATACGAGCTTGAACCCTGGCGAGCATTACCTGCGGATGTCGCCCCCGATATCGCTCGCAGGGGTGGCATTTCCGTTGCATGAACAATGGTCCGAGATCGCCGACGGGCTGCCGGTCAGCAATGTCTCGATCGTTCAATATGACGATGACGTGTTTCTCTATCGTCTCGGTCTGGCAACGCCGCGGCACGGGGCACCACAGGGGGCGAGCGAGATTCGCAACGCCCGTTTCGACGGTGTCAGCCCGACCGGACCGGCGCTTTACATCGATGCCGCCACCGGGCGTCCCTGGGCGGAGGGTGACCGCGAGCTGGCGCTGCGCCTGGGCGAGCGCTTCAGCGGTCTGTCCCGCGACCACGTCGAGAACATGACGCTGGTGACCCGTTTCGGCGCCGGTTATGACTTCCGCAACAAGCGGCTGCCGGTCTGGCGGCTTGACTACGGCCCACCACTCGATGCGAGCCTGTTCATCGACACCGCGACTGGTGTGCAGGCTGATCGCGCATATGCGCGCGATCGCCTGCAACGCTGGGGCTTCACTTACCTGCACAAGTGGAGTTTTCTCGGGCCGTTGGGCCGAAACGGCCAGAACGGGATCATCGCCTTTCTTGTGCTGGGTAGCGTGATCTTCATGAGCGGGTTCGGTCTGCGAATGGCATGGCTACGGCAGCGCATGGCGCGCCGACGGCGTTGAGGCCGGTGCCCGCGCGGATTCTGGAGGCGCCGGCCGCGGAGGTGTCTGCAGGCGTCTCCGGTGGCGCGTCGACCGGCGGGTATACTCGTCGTATGACGGTATCTTCACTGCAAGCCTCGACGGTAGATGCGGGCACGGTC
>CAZFUH010000497.1:0-2574 GCA_964522235.1 uncultured Rhodanobacteraceae bacterium | reverse complement strand
CGAGCCTCAATCCGATGAGGTTCGGCTCGTTCTATACGCTCTTCCGCCGTGGAGAACCGTGACGACGATCTCGTTCGTAGATCGTCCTATTGATGCGAAACCAGCGCAAACGCCCACTCATTCGTATGCGGCCTCGCCGTGGCTGATGATGTCCAGGCCTTCGCGCTCTTCTTCCTCGCTGACGCGCAGACCGACCACCGCCTTGGCGACGAGCAGGGCAATGATCGAGACTACGGCACACCAGACGATCGTGAACAGCACGCTGATGACCTGGATGCCAAGCTGGCCGGCGATGTCCAGATCGACCTCGGTACCGCCGAACGACGCGGCACTGAAGACCGCGGTCAGGATTGCGCCGACGATGCCGCCGATGCCGTGCACGCCGAAGACGTCCAGGCTGTCATCGGCCTTGAGCAGGCGCTTGAGACCGTTGACGCCCCAGACGCAGATGACGCTGGCGGAAAAGCCGATCACCAGGGCACCGAGGGGACCGACCGTTCCGCAGGCGGGAGTGATGCCGACCAGGCCGGCGATCGCGCCCGATGCGGCGCCGAGCCCGGATGGCCGACCCTTGAACACCGCTTCGATCAGGCACCAGCCCAGGATCGCAGCGGCGGTGGCGAGCAAGGTGTTGATGAAGGCCAGACTGGCGATCGCGTCCGCTGCCAGCGCCGAGCCGGCATTGAAACCGAACCAGCCGACCCAGAGCAGGGCCGCGCCGATCATTGTGAACGGTACGTTGTGAGGCTTGATCGCCTCCTTGCCGTAGCCCAGTCGTTTGCCCAGAAACCAGGCGCCGACCAGGCCGGCGACACCGGCATTGATGTGCACGACGGTGCCGCCGGCGAAGTCCAGCGCACCCGCCGCGCCGGCCACTTCCAGGCCGGCGAGATAGCCGCCGCCCCAGACGATGTGCGCCATCGGCAGGTAGGCCAGGGTGAACCAGATCACCGAGAACACGAGCACCGCGGAGAACTTGATTCGTTCCGCCAGCGAACCGACGATCAGCGCCGTGGTGATGCCGGCGAAGGTCGACTGGAAGGCGACGAACAGCAGTTCCGGCAGACCGTTGGCGACGCTATCGGCGCCGATCCCGGCCAGGAAGGCCTTTTCGGTGAACGAGCCGAAAAAGGCATTGCCTTCGGTGAATGCCACGCTGTAGCCATAGGCGACCCAGAGCACGATCGCGAGCGAGAACACGACCATCACCTGCATCAGCACCGACAGCACGTTTTTCGAGCGCACCATGCCGCCGTAGAACAGGGCCAGGCCGGGCAGGGTCATCAGCAGCACGAGCAGGGTCGAGGTCATCATCCAGGCGACATCGCCATGGTCGACGGCGGTCGCCGTCGTTTCGGCGTCCTGGGCATGGCCGCTTGCAGTCAGCAGCAGCATGAAGGCAGCGAACGGCAACTGTGCGATCGCAGGCATGTTGACAGACGGGTGCGACACGGTCTTGATCATCTTGGGTCTCCCGAGGCTCAAAGGGCGTCGGCGCCAATGGCGCCGGTGCGAATGCGGATGACCTGCTCGACCTCGGTCACGAAGATCTTGCCGTCGCCGGTCTTGCCGGTGCCGGCAACCTGCTGGATCGCCTCCAGAATCGGTTCGACGATCTCGTCGGTGACTACGGTCTCGATCTTCACTTTCGGCAGAAAATCGACCATGTACTCGGCGCCTCGGTACAGCTCGGTATGGCCTTTCTGACGACCGAAGCCTTTGACTTCGGTGACGGTGAGTCCGGACACCCCGGCCTGGGTCAGTGCTTCACGGACTTCGTCGAGCTTGAACGGTCGGATGATGGCGGTGATCAGCTTCATGGTGGCTCCATGGGAAGACGGAACGATTGCCGGCGGTCGAGGCCGGCAAGGCGAGGCACTCAGAACGAGAAGCTGACGCTCAGCACCACGCTGGCGTCGGCCAGCTTCTCGCCGAAGGCATTGGTGTACAGGGCGTCGTCGGCATTGGTATCGACGTAGCTCAGACCGACCGAAAAGCCGGCAGCCAGTTCTTTGCCGACCGCCACCGACCAGTCGGTATAGGACGCCTCGCCCGCGTTGGCGATGCGTTGGCGACCGATGGCGGTAGCCAGACTCCAGCCAGCGTCGAACTCGTGTTCGTAGGCGAAGGACAGATAGCCGCTGTTCTTGGAATCGTCGATGCCGAACAGATTGGTGGCGCTATGCGCGTAGCCGAGCGTGAAGCCGCCGTAGCCGACATTGACGAAAGGCTCGGTCGTGTATGGACGCGTGAATCCGGCCGGGTAGTCGCCGGGGTAGTGGTACTGGACGACACCGAAGTCCAGGCCAATGCCGCTGTCGAGCTCGCTGCGCCAGCCGATATAGCCGTCAAACTCCAGGCTATTGGAAACGTCGTCGGTACCATCCGACAGCCAGCTGACATTGCTGCCCCAGACGCCAGCGTAGAAGCCGCCGGGATGTTGGTACTCGATGCCGGCCTGCAAGGCGATGTCGCGATTGTTCTGGCTGATGCCGCGGAACACGTAGTCGCTGACCAGATCGACCGAGCCGCTCCATTCACCGGCCTCCTCGGCCAGGGCGTGGCTGCCGGAGA
>CAZFUH010000496.1:0-2579 GCA_964522235.1 uncultured Rhodanobacteraceae bacterium | reverse complement strand
GAATGCCACCGTGGCGCCTCGACGCCTCGGCGAGGGGCGAGTCCATCCAAGTACATCGAGCCGACTGGAGGGAGCACGTCGCGTCCCAGCGGATGGATCGGCGGTCGCAGCAGAAGGTTCATGAACAATGCGGGTTGGTGCCGGGCCGATACGCACGGTGCTGACGGATCGGTCATGAAGCAGCTGCGGCCAGCGGCGGGTCGGGGTTGCGATCGAGCAAGGCTTCGACAACTGCCCGCGGCTGTTTCATCCACGCGAAATGATCGGCGCGGGTACCGAGCTGCTCGCGATCCAGCGCGACCGCGCGGAATGACGCTCGTGGCATCTTTGCCGCCAGCCCGGCCAGGGACGCGTGCGGCACCAGCCAGTCGTCGCGAAAGCGCACGCCGTGGACCGGCGCCTGCAGCCGAGCCATTGCCGCCTCGACATCGGTCTGCAGACCTTCGACGTGATAGCGGTTGCTCAGGCCGATGCCTGCCCACTCGCGAACCACGGTGCGCGCCTCGTTGCCGGCGAAACCCAGCCGGCGACCGGGCAGGGCACCCTGGCGTCGGGCCAACCAGGGCAGGAAGCGGTACAGGGTTGGCAACAGGTAGCGCCGAGGCCCCGAAAACGTTTGCCAATGCGGCGTACCGGTGGCGACCAGCCACAGCGCGTCGTAGTCGAGTCCGCTGACACCGGCATGGCAGCACGCGAACTGTCCGCCCAGGCTGTGGCCGCCGGCAATCCAGCCTGGCGCCTCCAGATGTTCGCGGGCAGCGCGGGCCGCGGTGGCGATATCCAGCGCCAGCAGTTCCCGGTAGCCCCAGTCACAGTCGTGCCCGGCGCGCAGATTGCTGCTGCCCAGGCCGCGCCATTCGTGCACGAATACGGCGACTCCGTGTTGCCCCAGCTGCTCGGCAAGAGGCAGATAGTTGCGAGCCGCCACGCCCATCGCCGGCAGCCACAGCAAACCCGCTCGCGGCCGTTCCGGCAGTCGCGCCGGCATTCGCCAGTGGTGGCCGTCCTCGGCGACCAGTTCGAGTTCGTCGTCAAACGATGCGCTCATTGCTGCACCTCGGCCAACCAGTTCCGCAATTGGTCGGGGTCGAACGGCCAGTCCAGTTCGCGGCCGTCGCGGCGATCGATGGCGACCGGTATCCGGGTGCCATAGCGCTGTTCCAGAACTGGTTCGCGCTCGATGTCGACGCGCTCGAACTCGTCGATACCGGCGACAGCAAGCACGTGCTCGGCTTCCAGACACAGCATGCAGTATGGCCGCTGAAGCAGGCGCAGCGCCGGTTGCTGATCGACTGGGTATGTTGGCTGGTTCATGCCGGCTCGTCACTGCGGAAACGCCCTACGGTAGTGCATCTGCTGCGAAACGGCGCTACGGCAATGGTCGCGCGCGATGTCGCTGGCCGTACGGTGTTACAGCAGCGTGGCTTCGAGCTCACCGAGCAGGGCGTGCAGCTCGCGGGCACGAGCGGTGATTTGCATGCGGCTACCGGCGCTGGCGGGCGGTTCGCGAATCACCGTAGGAAACTCGCCGTCGAACACTACACTAGATCACATTTTTCGAACTGAAGAGTTTCTGCGGCTCGGGATTCTCGATGCCGAGCGCGCAGCGGGACGGCTGCCGTTTGCTGGCGCTGTCACGATCAGCCTTGATCGTGGGCTCCGATGATCGCGCGTTCCAGACGGTCGGCGAGCGGGCCGAGTTCGCCGACGACATGATCGAGTTCGTTGGCATCGAGCAGCTCGTAGGGCCGGTTCTCGCACAGGTGCAAATAGGGCACCGAGCCGATGTCGCTGACCGCGAGATAGCCGACGCGCTGTTCCCAGTTGAAACGCAGCGCGCGCACGGAGACATCGCCTTCGACCGGCGCTACAGGGGTCGAGACACGAAGGTAGCAATTGCCGTCCTCGTCCTCGAGTTCGGCGAGAAACAGGCTTTGCTGCCGCTGCCCCGCCTGCACCGGCAGGTCGAAACTGAGCAGGTACGGTTCGTTGTCGCGCAATGTCCAGCGGCTGGCGCAGTGGGCGCGGATGTCTTCGAAGCTGTTCATGCCAGAATTCCTTGGTGCGGCCTATTCTACGTGTCTTCGATGAACACCGAGCGGACGATGATGGCAGGTGGCGGGAAACCAGGCCGAGGTCAGGCTGGCGGGGTCTCGGCGGCGCCCGCCTGGCCGGCCAGTTTCGAGGCGATCTGGGCGGTGATCGCGGCGATCCCGGCCGGTCGGACTTGCAGCTATGGCGAAGTCGCACAACGTGCCGGTCTGCCCAGGCGCGCACGCCTGGTTGCCCGTGCTCTGCGTGAGGCGCCGAGGGAACTGGCCCTGCCATGGCATCGGGTGCTGCGTGCCGACGGCCGGATAGCGTTCGCGCCGGACTCGCCAGGGTTCCGGCGCCAGCGGCAAGCGCTGCAAGCGGAGGGCGTCGAAGTCGACATTGGCGGCCGAGTCCGCCGCCATCAGGACCCGGCCGAGGACGATCTGGATGCCGCGTTGTGGCGAATGTAGCTGGGCTGGGAGCCTGCGCAGCAGAAGCCGTCCGGGCTGCAACGGCGCCCTCGCCATCGAGTACGCCGATCGTCG
>CAZFUH010000495.1:0-2588 GCA_964522235.1 uncultured Rhodanobacteraceae bacterium | reverse complement strand
TTCGGGTTGATCGCCATCAGCAGGTCGCGGTTGCCGCCGTTGAACTTGCCGGGGACGTAGCGATCGTTGCCGTTGTACAGCCAGAACGCCATCCGGCCGCCGCCGCCGTTGCCGGCCAGGTGCTGGAAGCTGGAGCCATTGAAGCGCATCGTGTGCGACCAGCCATTGGCGGGATTGATCGCCAGCAGTTCGTCTCGGCCATCGGCGTTGAAATCGCCGGCGACATAGCGGTCGGCGGCGGCGATGTTCCACCAGCCGATCTGGCCGCTGCCGCCACCGGCATGGAACTGCCAACCCGATCCGTTGAAGGTCATCAGGTGGTGCCAGCCATTGGCGTTGATAGCGAGCAGATCGTCCCGGCCGTTGCCGGTGAAGTCACCGACGACGAACTTGTCGCTCGAAGCCAGCATCCACCAGGCGATCTGGCCGCCACCGTGGCCGCCGATCCACTGCCAGCTGGAGCCGTTGTAGCGCATCGTATGGTGCCAGCCGTTGACCGGGTTGATCGCGAGCAGTTCGTCGCGGCCATCGCCGTTGAAGTCGCCGACCAGGTAGCGGTCGTTCGTGCTCAGGTACCACAAGGCGATCTGGCCGCCGCCATGGCCTTCGAACCACTGCCATGCCGAACCGTTGTAGCGCATCGTGTGGTGCCAGCCGTTGACCGGGTTGATCGCAAGCACCTCGTCGCGGCCGTTGCCGTCGAAATCGCCGGCGACGTAGCGGTCGTTGGCGCTGATGTTCCACAGGCCGATCTGGCCGCTGCCATTGCCCTCGAACCACTGCCAGGCGCTGCCGTTGTAGCGCATCGTGTGGTGCCAGCCATTCGGGTTGACCGCGAGCAGCTCATCGCGGCCGCTGCCGCTGAAGTCGCCGCTGACGTAGCGGTCGGCGCTGCCGATGTTCCACCAGTGGATGCGACCATTGCCGCCGTTGCCGTTGACATAGTTCCAGTACTCGAAGCGATACCAGTGCAGCAGGCGGTTCGGCGAGCCGGCGCCGATGCCGGTCAGTACGCCACCGGTAGCGTCGCCGACGATCAGGTTGGTGACCACGGCCGGGGGTGTCGCCGGTGCGAACTGCAAGTGCAGGGCGGCGACGCCGGCGACATGAGGTGCCGCCATCGAGGTGCCGCTCATCGTCGCCTGCGCGGTGTTGCTGGCGATGCCGGCCGAGACGATGTTGCTGCCGGGCGCGAACAGATCGACGCAGGTGCCGAAGTTGGAGAAGTTCGAGCGGGCATCGGTATTGGTCGTGGCACCGACGGTAATCGCCGGGGCGACCCGCGCCGGCGTAACCGAACAGGCATTGCCGCTGTCGTTGCCGGCGGCAACCACGACCACGACACCGGCGTTGACGGCATTGACGATTGCGCTCTCCAATGCCAGCACGTCGCCCGGCGGCAGACTCTGGATGATCCAGCGCAGGCTCATATTGGTGACGGCATTGGGCACTTGCGCGGTGACCAGCTGCGCGGTGATCCAGTTCATTGCCGCGATCGCGTTCTGCACCGGTACCTGTCCGCTGCAGCCGGTATTGACCTTGACCGCATGCACGGTCGCGCCCTTGGCCACGCCATGCAGGGTTCCGGCCGCGGTGCCGGCGACGTGGGTGCCGTGTCCGTGGCAGTCGTTGGTCGCATTCGGCGCGCCGCCGTCGAAGTTGCGGCCGATGCCGATCCGGCCGGCGAACTCGGCATGCGTGGCGCGCAGGCCGGTGTCCATGATGAAGATGTGGCTGCCGGCGGCGTTGTGCCAGTAGAAGTAGCGGTTGTCGAGGACCCGGACCCGTTCGTCGATCCGATCCAAGCCCCACGATGGCGGATTGATCTGCACCTGGGCGATGTCGTAGATCGTCGACGCCGGTACGACGTCCTTGACGATGTGATCCTGGCGCAGGCGTTCGGCCAGTGCCGGGGTCATTCGTGCCGAGAAGCCGAACAGGACGAAGTCGTAGACGCCGGTCGGCTCCAGGCCCCAGGTGCGGGCAAGCTGGGCAGTCAGAATCCGGACTTCCTCGGCGCGTTGCAGGCGTTGCTGGCGATCCAGCGGCTCGGGGTAGGGTTCGTACGGCGGATAGCCGCCGTCGGTACCGCGGCCATCGTCAGGCTCGGGCGGCAGCGGGCGTGCCGGCTCCGGGTCGTCCAGACCGTCGAAGAGAACGAGGTAGTCACCAGGTTGGTCCGGCGGCGGCGAGCCGTCGGCAGCCGGCGCGACGGCGCTGCCGAGCAGGGCGGCCAGCGCCAGCAGTCGGGCGATCATCGAGAACATGCGAAATCTCCTTGGGGCTGTTCATGGGCAAATGCCGGCCGTACCATGCGCGGCCGGAGGCGAGGGCGGTGCCGGTCCGCTGTGACCGGTGGGGGATCGGGTCGACGCGGGCCGGGACCGCCTGAGTGCCAAACTAGGCTTGGATGCCGGCCTTTAGGAAGGAGCGATCCGGGACGCTCTGGGAACAGGACGGGAAGGATTTGCGCGAAACTGTCGAAGAATGAACGCGACTGCGATGTTCAGTGAAGCCGATCACACCTGGATGCAACGGGCGTTGAGCCTGGCCGGGCAGGCCGAAGCCGAAGGCGAGGTCCCGGTCGG
>CAZFUH010000494.1:549-2598 GCA_964522235.1 uncultured Rhodanobacteraceae bacterium | reverse complement strand
ACGATCGTGCCCGGCGGCTGGAGCCACGAACAGGACAACACCAAGACGATTCGGACGGCCGACGGCGGTTCGCGCACCTTGGTGCGCGAATCCGGCTTCAATGACTATGTGCGTCTGAACGCCGACGCGTTCGATTTTGCCCCGGCCTATGATTATTGGCAGCGGACTCAGGACTATTGGGCGCAGGTCCGCCTGGAATGGGCTGCACGCATCGAAGCCGGCGCCGGGGTCCATCTGGCGATGCCGGTCGATGGCATGCCGCTGATCCGAGCGACCTTCGAGCAGGCCGGGCGCGCCGGCAAGGGCGAGACCATTGCCGTGACCGAGCTGCGGGAATTGTTTGACCGCTATGTTCAGTCGCCGGAACCAGCCGCAGCGGCACGGACCGCTGCGGCTCGCTGATCGCACCGGCTACACAACGACGCCGATATCGGCCGCTGGCGCTCTCGGCGCTGGCGGCGGCAAAGGCGGCACTGGCGGCTCCGGCGGCGCTGGCGGTGCCGGCGGCTCAGGCGGCGTGAACCAACGCAGCAGATCCGGCTGCTCGGGTGCGGTCAGGCTCAGCTCGATGCGTCGACGATCGCGCAATACCCCCAGACGCAGGGATTGCCCCGGCTCGGCCGCAGCGAGCTTGCGCATCGCCGCTCGTGGCTCGTCGACGCCATCGCCGTCGACCGAGACGATGACGTCGCCGCTGCGCAACTCGGACAGTACCTCGCCCTCGGCCTTCAGCACCAAGGCTCCCTGCTGACTGCCGAAGTAGCGACCGAGATCGGCATCCAATGGCGCCAACCGTAGTCCCTGCCAGCGCCAGGCGTCGAAGCGCAGACCTTCTTCCAGCATCGGGCCGATGATCCGGATGCGCTTTTCAGCCTCGCCCAGGCCGCGACCGGCCTCGGCCAGGCCGCGCTCGAGACCCTCACGGATCTGATCGACATCGATGTCGATATTCAGGCCGCGCAATGTCGACAGCCCTTCCAGCGAACCCAGGCTCTCCAACGCACCCAGGCTGCCGAGCGCATCCAGGCCTCGCAGTCCATCGAGCACGGCGAACGGCGCCAGCGGCTCGGCGCCGACCGTGGCCGAGGCCAAACTGCCATCGCGTCGGTACTCCAGCACGACCTGCTGTCCGTCGCTCAGGCCGGCAAGCCGACGCCGAGCGTCGTTCAGACGCTGATTGGCGTCGCCATCGGCCAGCGCCTGACCGTCGATTGCGGTGACGACATCACCACTGCGCAATCCGGCCCGGGCCGCAGGGCCGTCGGGCGTCACTGCCTGCAACAGGACGCCGACGCCGTCATGACGGCCGAGCACGAGTCCAAGCATTGGCCGCGGCGCACCGCCGCGACGATGGATCCGGATCATCCGGTCCTCGCCAAGCTGGCGCGACAGCTCGGCAACTCGACGCGCTGCCTCGTCCATCTCGCTACGCGCCTGTTCGAGCTGCTGACGCAGTTCATCCTGAGCGTCGACGCCTTCCTGCGCCGGCAGCGCCACCGGCAGCAACGCCAGTGATGCCAATAGCAGGCTGCCGAACCTGCGCCAACTGATACGCGCGAAAACATGACAACGATTCATTACCCGTTACTCCTGATCAATCGTTCGATACGACAATGCAAGCTCAGTTCGACCAGAGCATTGTCGGCGTGGTGACGTCGGCGGCATTCGCCGTCCAGGCCAGTTGTTGCCCGGCCCAGCGAACCTCGGCGAGCCGGGTCAAGGTGTCGATCCGGGCCTGCCAAAGCGCCGCGGCCTCGCCTTCGTCGACCGTGGCCAGCGCCACGTCGATGCGACCGATGCGCTCACGCAGACCCAGTTCGATCAATAGCTGATCGGCGCCCTGCGCCGTTGGCGCCAGCGCCGGCGCACCGACCAGCTGCTCCAGCCATTGCGAGCGGGCGATCAATTCCTCGGCGGTTTCGTCTTCGCTACCGGCTTCGGCGCCGGTCAACGCCGATGGCGGCGTCGGCGTCGGCACTGGCGTCAATAGATGCGGCAATGCCAGCGCGATCACCGCGACCGCGGCAACTGCCAGCCACCACGATGGTC
>CAZFUH010000494.1:0-539 GCA_964522235.1 uncultured Rhodanobacteraceae bacterium | reverse complement strand
CGAGCCGCGACGCAACCGGTGATCTGCGCTGACGTACCAGATCGGCCGCCAACTGCGGCCAAAGATCAGGTTGCGGTTGCTGCATCGGCAGCTCACGCAGCGCGCGAACCAGTGCCTGCGGCGGCATCCGTTCCCGGCCGAAGCGATCTTCATTCGGCATGACACACCTCCTGGGTCGTCAGCAACCGGCGCAGACGGGCCAGCCCGCGCGCCAACTGCGACTTGGAAAAACTTACGCTCTGGCCCATCAAGCCGGCGATCTCCGGATGCGAATAGCCCTCGACGCAATACAGCCAGACGACACTGCGGGTCGCGTCCGGCAGTGCGCTCAAGGCGCGCTGCAACACCGGCGCCTCGGCGGCCATGGCCGGGCCCGGCTCGATCTCATCGGCAAGGCCCAGATCCGGATCGGGCAGACCGGTCTGGCGATCGTCGACCCGGCGCCGCTGGCGCAGCCGCATCAGGGCGGTGTTGGCGACGATCTGCCGCAGCCAGGCCCAGAATGGCGCCTCGGCCCGGTACTGCGTCAGCCGGCCGAA
>CAZFUH010000493.1:0-2627 GCA_964522235.1 uncultured Rhodanobacteraceae bacterium | reverse complement strand
CCTGTTATGGTTGCGCTAGTCGATGCGCTAAGCTGCCATGATCTCGATCGGCGCGATGTACATGCTGTATCCGTGGGTGTTCGGCACCAAGGCGATGTACTCGACCAAGCTGATCGACATTCATTTCTGGCTGCACACGATCGGCGTGCTGCTGTACGCGGCGGCGATGTGGATCGCCGGCGTCATGCAGGGCCTGATGTGGCGCGCAACCAACGACGACGGCACCCTGACCTACACCTTCGTCGAATCGCTGGACGCGACCTATCCGTACTACCTCGTGCGCCTGCTCGGCGGGGTGCTGGTCATCGTCGGCATGTTGATCATGGCCTACAACACGTGGAAGACCTGGGCCATGTCGCGCGGCATTCCGGACGAGACACCGGTGCCGATGGCGGCGCACGCCTGAGCCGAGGACGAGACCATGAATCACGAAAAAGTCGAAAAAAACGTCGGCCTGATGATGATCCTGATCGTCATCGCGATCTCGTTCGGTGGTCTGGCCCAGATCGTGCCCTTGATGTACCAGGCCGAGGCGATCGAGCCGCTGCCCGGCGTCGAGCCGTATCCTGCGCTGGAGCTCGCTGGACGCGATGTCTATGTCCGCGAGGGCTGCTACAACTGCCACTCGCAGATGGTGCGTACGCTGCGCTTCGAGACCGAGCGCTACGGCCACTACTCGATGGCCGGGGAATCGGTATATGACCGCCCGTTCCAGTGGGGCAGCAAACGTACCGGGCCGGACCTGGCCCGGGTCGGCGGCCGCTACAGCGATGAATGGCATCGCGTACACCTGATCAATCCGCGCGATGTCGTACCGGAGTCGAACATGCCCGGCTACCCCTGGCTGGAGCGCAACTCGCTCAGTCCGACCCAGGTTCAGGCGCGCATGCGCGCATTGCGCCGGCTTGGCGATCCCTATACCGACGAGGATCTCGACGCCGTTGCCGAAGCCGTTGCCGGAAAAACCGAAATGGATGCCGTGATCGCCTACCTGCAGGGCCTGGGCCGGCACGCGCCCAGGACACGGTGATGATCATGAGCGCCGGACTCATCAACGGAATCGTCACCGCGCTGTTGCTGGCGCTGTTCATCGGCCTGGTGCTGTGGGCCTGGAGCGGCAAGCGCAAGGCCGATTTCGAGCGCGCCGCGCGTCTGCCGCTGGAGGATCACAAGTCGCCGCCGCATGACAAGCAACCCGCCGACGCCACCGACCACAACGGAACATCGTCATGAGCACAGCCTGGTCCGTATTCATCATCATCCTGGTCGCGATCAACATCGCCGGCTGCGTCTGGCTGCTGTGGTGGACCGGTCGGGCACCCGCGGCCGGCGAAGGCGAAACCACCGGCCACGCCTGGGACGAAGGCGCGATCCGCGAATACAACAAGCCGCTGCCGCGCTGGTGGCTGTATCTGTTCTTCATCACGATACTGTTCAGTCTTGCCTACCTGGCCTGGTACCCGGGCCTGGGCGCCCTGCCCGGCATCGGCGGCTGGACGTCGCAGGCCGAGCACGATGCCCAGCGCGAGGAGAACGAACGTCGACTTGCGCCGCTGTTCGCGCGTTTCGAAACGGCCTCGATCGAGGCGATCGCGCGCGATCCCGAAGGTCTGCGATTGGGTCGCTCGGTGTTTGCCAACCACTGCGCGATGTGTCACGGCAGCGACGCTCGCGGTGCGATCGGATTTCCGAATCTGATCGACGGCAGCTGGCAGTGGGGCGGGGATCCGGAGACGATCCTGAACACGATTCTCGGCGGCCGCGAGGGTCTGATGCCGCCGCTGGCTGCGGCGCTCGGCGATGACCTGGCCGTGACCGAAACCGCGGTCTACGTCCAGGCTTTGGCCGGTCAACGGGTCAGTTCCGGTATGGCCGCAAGCGGCAAGCGCCGCTTCGAAATGTTGTGTGCGGCCTGCCATGGCGCCGACGGCAAGGGCAATCCGCTGCTCGGTGCACCCGACCTGACCGATGGCGTATGGACCTATGGTGGCAGTTTCGAAGCCATTCGCCATGGCATCGTTCACGGCCGTCATGGCCAGATGCCGGCACATGCCGACATCATCGGGCCGATCCGCGCGCGTCTGGTCGCGGCCTGGGTCTGGGCGCAGTCGAATCCGCCGCCGCTATCGGCGACCGCGCAATGACCGGCGAGCCGGTCATTGATCATCCGCCCAGACCGTTGGCGCAACGGCTCGGTGCGATCCTTTGGCCGAGCTTCTTCGCCGCGGGCGTAGCCAGCATGGTGTTTTTCGCCTTCATCGATCCGCTCGACCTGCGTGACATCAGTTTCGTCGACTGGCCGATCAGCCGGGAGCTGGGCTATACGCTCGGCTTCTTTGTGTTCTGGCTGGTGACGGCGTCGTCGAGCCTGTTTACCTGGATCCTGCTGCGGCCGGCGCGGCGCTACAACCGCCCGCCCGGCCGCCCGCAGCCATGACCACCATGCTCGCATCTTCAAATGTGATCGTGGATGGAACAGCCGCCGGACTCTTGCGCCCGATCGGCTCGCAGCTCAAAGCCTCTTTCGTCTCATTCCAGTCGTCGCCTTCCATGGCTTTTTCCGACGCGCATCCCTGCGCGCCGGGTCACTTTTCTTTGCTTGCCCAAAGAAAAGTAACCAAAAGAAA
>CAZFUH010000492.1:0-2631 GCA_964522235.1 uncultured Rhodanobacteraceae bacterium | reverse complement strand
AATCTACGCGGCTTCGGGCCGGGCTACACCCTTGTGCTGGGATCGTAGGCGTAGCGGAGCTGATCGCCGACCTCGGGGATCGCGTTCATCCCGAATACCGCGAAGTTCGCGTGCAGCTGACCGGTCGTGGCATGGCCGCCGCGCAGCAGGGCGATGGCGCCGCCATCGAGCACGCCGGCGCCAGTGAAACCGGGCGCTGCGACCACGAAGTGGTTGCCGTGGACATGGACGTCGCCGAGCGCATCGGCCGTCCTCGTGCCGATCAGGGCGATATCGGCAGACAGCACGCCGGTGATGCCGCGCCTGCCATCGGCCCACACCACAGCGCCCCGATCCACCAGCACACCGTCCCAGCCCTTGGCGTTGACCACGTAGTTGCCATTCGCCAGTGGCCACACCACCGGGCTGCCCCAGAACGTGTTGATCGGAAAGTCGCCCGTGTTGGTTCCGATCAGGGAATTGGCGGGCGAAATCGCCCCGGTCAGACCGGAGCTGCCGTCGATCCAGATAATTGCGCCGATGTCGGCGATGTCGCGATGGTCCCAGGCGGGCGCCGCGACCACGAGGTTGCCATTGGCCAAAGCGAACAAGCGCATGCCCAGGCCATCCTGGAAGCTGCTGCCGACCAGGGAGTTGGCGATGCTGACAGGCCCTACCACGGGCTCTGCTGCGGCCATCCAGGTGACGGCGCCGGCCCAGAACGCGTCGTCGCGGCTCCACCTCGGACTGAGTACAGCCAGGTTGCCGTTCGCCAGAACGGTCACGCCGCCATAGCCGATCAGGTCGCTGGGTTGCCCGCCAACCAGCGAGTTGGCGGCAGAAACCGGGCCCACGAGGCCGCCCTCGCCATCGCCCACGCTGACCGCACCCACCCGGTTGACCGTCGGGCTGGACCAGTACGGGCTGATCACCACGTAGCGGCTGTCAGGCAGCACGATCAGCTTCTCGGCAATGGTGTCGCCGGCGCGGCTTCCCACCAGGGAGTTGTCCGCTGCAACCTCGGCGGCCAGGCCGGTCCAGCCATCGACCCAGGTCACGGCACCGGCATTGGCTGCGCTGCCATTGCGCCAGTTTCGCGTGGCGGTGACGAAATGCCCGTTCGGTAGCGCCCTGAGCGTACCGCCCACGCGATCACCCGGCTGGCTGCCGAGCAGCGCCGACGTCGGATCGAGAACGCCGGTCGGCAGGGCATCGGATTGGAACAGCAGTACGGCGCCGACATCATCGGGGCCGAAACTCGGCACGCCGATTGCCACGTTGCCGTTCGCCAGGGGCAGCACCCAGGCCCCTCCCAATCGATCGCCCTCATGCAGTCCGAACAGGGAGTTGTCGGGGTTCACCGAGCCCTGCAGCGGCATCGGCCCGTCGATCCAGGTGAGGGCGCCGACATCGGGCGTCGCACCGAGGTCGGCGAAAGGACTCCCCACCACGTATCGGCCCTCAGACAACAGGACGATCTCGGTCAAGCCGACCTGGTCGCCGGCCTGGGCGCCGACCAGCGAGTTGTCGATGCCCACCTCGCCGCGAATGCCGGTGCTGCCGCTGCCGAAGGTGACGGCGCCGGCGTCCGGAAGTCCATCCAGATCCACGATCGGACTCCGGACGACGAAGTCGCCGGAAGGCAGCTCGGTGATCGTATGATGCAAGCCGCCCCACGAGCCCACGACATCATGCAGGCGGGTTCCGACCAAAGCATTGGCCGCCGATATCGGGCCGACGATGCCGACATTGCCGCCGGCCCAGACGACCGCGCCGGCATCAACGGCATCGCCGTTGTCCCACAGCGTGCTCTGCACGATGTAGTTGCCGTTGCCAAGCACCAGGATCCCTCCTCGCTCACCGATCCGGTCGTCCGCACTGGTGCCGATCAGCGAGTTCTCGGCCGATACCTGACCCTCGAGTCCCGTCTCGCCATCGATCCAGGTCACCGCGCCGGCGCCCTCGAGTCCCTCGTGGCGACGGCTTGGGCTGAGCACGATGAAATTGCTGTCGCCGACTTCGCGGATGCCATCGCCGCCGATGCAATCGCCGGCAACGCTGCCGGTGAGCGTGCTGATCCGGCTGCCGTCCGGACGGAACAGCGACACCGAACCGACCGCGGTACCGAACACCCCGCAATCGCGTACGACGATGTTGCCATTGGCGAGTACATGCACGCCTAGACCGAAACGGTCGCTGCCGTCCGGCGCCGGAATGTCGATCTGCTGTGCCACAGCCGCGCCAACGAGGACGCTGCAGGCGACCACCGCGATCAGCAGCGCGGGGAATCGCCTGGCGCCAGCCGTGGGTCCCGGACTGCTGCATGCCATGGCCGCGGATCCTGGTTGAAGTCGGAAGTCCCGCCCATCCTATCAGGTCCGATCACCATCCCTAGCGGCCTGTCGATATTTGGACCAATCTACTGCGGGAAAAGCGTAGATCCGTCCATATTCGCCATCTTTTCGTCGGGTCGCCTGAATTGAGCCGTGTCGCGAGCGGCGTCCGCAGTCAAGCGTCATATCCTCGACCCACGGCCAGAAAAGCTATTTCCTATAGGTAAGGTGTCGGCAAGCCTGGCTGGGCTTGTTCAAAAACCGGATCAGATCGCGGCTGCGCGCGATCCATCCTTAGCCGTTAGAATCGCGTTGGCTC
>CAZFUH010000491.1:0-2633 GCA_964522235.1 uncultured Rhodanobacteraceae bacterium | reverse complement strand
TTCGATCCGGTCGCGATCGACGAGTACAACCGGCAGGTCCAGTTCGAGTTCGAGCACGCGCGCGATTTCCTGATCCTGCACTACACCGCGACCGAACGCGACGACACACCATTCTGGCGCCATTGCCGCGCGATCGAGCTGCCGGACACCCTTGCCCACAAGATCGAACTGTTCCGGCGCGGCGGCCGCGTGTTCCGCGAACACGAGGAACTGTTTACCGAATCGAGCTGGGTGCAGGTATTGCTGGGACAGAACGTCATGCCGCAGCGCTATCACCCGATGGTCGACCTGCTGGACGACGATGAGAGCACCCGGATGGTCGAAGGCGTGCGCGCCGTGCTCGCGCGCGCCGCTGCGGTCATGCCCAGCCATGCCGAGTTCATCGCCAGGAATTGTGCTGCGGCTGGCGAACAAACGGGAAGTGAGTGACGAGGAGTGAGGAGTGAGTGGTTGCCGGACCGTCCACGATTGCGGCCAGGTCGAAGGTCGCGGCTGCGTTGAAATCGATGCCAAGGATACGATCATGATCCAGTTCGGAAAGGTGTTGGTCCTGTCGACGTTGCTGGTGGCCGGAAGTGTCGGCGCCGCACCGGAATCGGTCGCGAGCGTCGACTCGCCGCAACGGATCCTCCGCGTCGTCCTTGAAGTCGACGAAGGACGTATCGCCTACCGCATCGATCGCCTCGGCGAACCGGTGATCAGCAGTTCGCGCCTGGGCTTCCTGCTGCGCAATGCCGAAAAGCTCGAGCGCAACCTGGAACTCGCCGACACCTCGACTGCGAGCTTCGACGAAACCTGGGAACAGCCCTGGGGCGAGGCCCGCCACGTCCGCAACCGCTACAACGAGCTGCGGGCGCGCTTTACCGAGACCTTGCACGAACGGCGCAGCTTCGACGTCGTGTTCCGCGTCTATGACGACGGAATCGGCTTTCGCTACGAATTTCCGGAACAACCGAACCTGACCGACGTCGTCATCGACGATGAGCTGACCGAGTTCAACATCGCCGCGCCGGCGACCGCGTGGTGGATACCGGCCGGCGAGTGGAACCGTTACGAGTACCTGTACAACCGCACGCCGCTGACCGAGGTCGGCCAGGCGCATACGCCGATGACCATCCGCACCGACGACGGGCTGCATATCGCCTTTCACGAAGCGGCCCTGGTCGACTACGCATCGATGTGGCTGCGCCGGGTCGAGGGTCGGCGTTTCCGCGCCCAGCTGGCGCCGGCTTCGGCGGGCTGGAAGGTGCGCCGGCAGGCGCCGTTCCACACGCCGTGGCGGACTCTGCAGATCGCCGACACCGCCGGCGGTCTGTACGAATCGAACCTGATTCTCAACCTCAACGAACCGAATGCGCTCGGTGACGTCAGCTGGGTGCGCCCGGGCAAGTACGCTGGCATCTGGTGGTCGCTGCATCTGGACACCGAGACCTGGGCAACCGGAGACAAGCACGGTGCCAGCACGGCCAATGCGCTGCGCTACATCGACTTCGCCGCCGACAACGGCCTGCGCGGTGTCCTGATCGAAGGCTGGAACCCGGGCTGGGATGGAAACTGGTTCGGCAACGGCTGGGATTTCGATTTCACGCGCGGCGTTCCGGCATTCGACATCGAAACCGTCGCTGCACATGCGCGGCGCAAGGGCGTGCACCTGGTCGGCCACCACGAGACCGGCTGCGCGGTCAGCCATTACGAGCGCCAGCTCGCCGACGCGTTCGATCTCTACCAGCGACTCGGCGTCGACCAGGTCAAGACCGGGTATGTCTGCGACGCCGGTCAGATCGAACGTCAGGACGTCGAAGGCGAAACCGTACGCCGGGAGTGGCACGACGGCCAGTGGATGAGCCGGCACCATCTGCACGTCGTGCGCGAGGCGGCAAAGCGGCGAATTTCGATCAATGCCCATGAGCCGATCAAGGACACCGGACTGCGCCGCACCTGGCCGAACTGGATCACCCGCGAGGGCGCGCGCGGCATGGAGTACAACGCCTGGGGCAATCCGAAGAATCCGCCCGAGCACGAGGTCAACCTGGTGTTCACGCGCATGCTGTCCGGTCCGATGGACTACACGCCCGGCGTACTCAGCCTGCGCGGTCGCGGCGACAGCCCGATTCCGAGCACGCTGGCGCGGCAACTGGCGCTGTACGTGGTGATCTACAGCCCGGTGCAGATGGTGGCTGATCTGCCGGAGAACTATGCCAAGTACCCGGAGCCATTCCAGTTCATCCGCGATGTCGCCGTCGATTGGCAGGAAACCCGTGTATTGAACGGCAGCATCGGTGACTACGTGACGATTGCGCGCAAGGATCGGGGCAGTGAGGACTGGTATCTTGGTGCGATCACCGACGAGCATGGCCGGGTGCTCGACGTGCGTTTGGATTTTCTCGATCCGAACCGGCGCTACACGGCCCAGATCTATCGCGACGGCGACGATGCACACTATCGCGAGCGGCCGCATTCGTTCGAGCGCGAGCAACGTGTCGTCGACGGCGGTGATGCGCTGCGGCTGCGCATGGCGCCCGGCGGCGGCATCGCGATCCGTTTCACCCCCGCCCCGTAGCGTCGAGCTTGCTCGACGTCAGCGCCGCGGCCGGAGCGAGCGGCCTCACGGCCGCAAAGCGCAGCAAGCTGCG
>CAZFUH010000490.1:0-2638 GCA_964522235.1 uncultured Rhodanobacteraceae bacterium | reverse complement strand
TAACACGTCAACTCCGACGTGTCTTGCGCTCAACCGCCGTGATCGCGATACCGCAGGTTCCGTTTCCTGGACTGGGACACCCGAAGCTTCGGAACGGACGACCTCGTTGCCGTGGCTGTATCCATCGTTGTGCACCGCAGCCCGATCGGTTGCGGACTGCGCAGGCGGTGGCCGTGCCGGCGCACCACCTGCGCGTTACGCTACTCAGGCGACTGTACGCAGCGCCGGCCGGTCCTCGCGCGCAGCCTTGCCGGCGCGCAGGTCGGCACTGTCGAAGTCGTCGACGTGGATGAACTCCATCGCCGCAGCGCGGGCCTTGCGCAGCAAGTCGCCTTCGGCCTCGCTGAGCGCGCCCTCGGCGACCGCTTCATCGACCTGGCCCTCGTAATCGCGCGCCTGCAAACTGCCGCCGCGCATGGCCTTGATGAACTTGCGCTCGACCGGCTCGGCCTGGATGACCAGCGGCAGAATCTTGTCCATGCGGCCGACTTCGTTATTTGCACTCGCGGTACGATAGACGCCCTCGCACAGTCGGTCGCGGGTTTCGGACGGCGACAGCAACTGATTGCATAGGCGCTTGCCCAAGCGATCCGAGGGCGGACGCTCGCGGCGGCCAATCGGGAAAATCAGCAGCGACATGAACCATGCCAGCCAGCGCACCGGGAAGTTGTCGATGAAGCCAGCCAGCGCGACCTGCATCCGGTGCACGCGATCGTGCAGGGTCCAAGCCAGCAACATCTTGTCGGCTTCAGGCCGACCCTGGTCCTCGAACCGCTTGAGCACGGCCGAAGCGATGTACAGCTCGCTGAGCACGTCGCCCAGACGCCCCGACAGCCGCTCCTTCATCTTCAGCTTGCCACCCAGGGTCAGCATCGCGATGTCGGCGGTGAGGCCGAGCGCGGCGGCGTACCGGTCGAGCTTGCGGAAGTACTTGGCAGTGTCGCGATGGGCCGGTGCCCTGCCGATACGGGCATGAATCAGGCCAAGCCAGAACGCGCGTACGGCGTTGCTGACCGCCATGCCGATATGCGCGAACAAAAGCCGATCAAACAGCGCCAGACGCTTGCCATAGTCGGGTTCCTTCAGCGCCTGCATCTCCTTGAGCACCAGCGGATGGCAGCGGATCGCACCTTGACCGAAGATCATCAGGCAGCGGGTCATGATGTTCGCGCCTTCGACGGTGATCGCGATCGGCGCTCCCATCCAGGCTCGACCCAGATAGTTCTTCGGCCCGAGGATCACACCCTTGCCGCCATGGATGTCCATTGCATCCTTGACCACCTCGCGACCCAGTTCGGTCGTGTGATACTTGGCGATCGCCGAGGGCACCGCCGGCTTCTCGCCGCGGTCGACCGCGGCCGCCGTCGACCGCGCCAATGCCGTGATCGCATAGCTGTGACCGACGATCCGCGACAAGGCTTCCTGGACGCCCTCGAAATGACCGATCGCCATGTTGAACTGCTTGCGCAGCCGGGCATAGGCCGTGGTTGCCAGCGCCGCCATCTGGGCGCCGCCGGTGGCATTAGACGGTAGCGAGATCGAGCGGCCGACCGACAGGCATTCGACCAGCATGCGCCAGCCGTGGCCGGCATAGGCTGGGCCGCCGATCAGGGTATCGATCGGCACGAATACGTCCTTGCCGCGAATCGGCCCATTCTGGAACGGTACGTTCAGCGGCAGATGACGGCGGCCGATCTCAATGCCCTTGGTCTCACGCGGCAGCAGCGCCAGGGTGATGCCGAGATCCTCGGTGTCACCGATCAGGTGCTCGGGATCGTAGAGACGGAAGGCCAGGCCGATCACCGTCGCGACCGGCGCCAGGGTGATGTAGCGCTTGTCGAAATTCAGGCGCACGCCGAGTACTTCCTTGCCATCGACCTTGCGCTTCTCGACTACGCCGCGATCGGTGATCGAAGTCGCATCGGAACCGGCCGTCGGGCTGGTCAGGCCAAAGCACGGGATGTCCTCGCCGGTGGCCAGGCGCGGCAGGTAATGCTGTTTCTGTTCCTGAGTGCCGTAGTGCAGAAGCAACTCCGCAGGACCAAGCGAGTTGGGCACGCAGACGGTCGATGCGACGGTGCCGGACATCGAACCCAGCTTGACCAGAACCCGGTGATGGGCATACGCGGAAAAACCCAGGCCGCCGTATTGCTTCGGGATGATCATGCCAAAGAAGCGGTGCTTCTTGATGAATTCCCACAGCTCCGGCGGCAGATCGGCGAGTTCATGATTGATCCGCCACTCGTCGATCATCGAGCACAACTGCTCGACCGGGCCGTCGATGAAGGCCTGTTCGTCGGCACTGAGTTGCGGTGCCGGCTGCTTCAGCAGCACCTGCCAGTCGGGTCGGCCGGAGAACAGCTCGCCTTCGAAGCCGACCGTGCCCGCCTCCAGTGCCACCTGCTCGGTTTCCGACAGCGACGGCAGCATCTTCTGGTACAGCTTGAGGACCGGTGCAGTCAGGAACTGGCGCCGGGTCGGCACATGGTTCAATGGCAATGCGACCACCAGGAACAGTACCCAGGCAATCGTCGATGCCAGCCAGTGTGCCTGGGTCGCGAACGTCACCAAGGCCAGCGCAATCGCGCTGATCACGGCCCAGGTCAGCAACTTCCAGCGATGGTAGGCGGCAATGCCG
>CAZFUH010000489.1:0-2646 GCA_964522235.1 uncultured Rhodanobacteraceae bacterium | reverse complement strand
CGTCGGCGCTGACCAGGGCCGTGTCGCCATCGATGGACACCGAACGTGCAAACCAGTCATCCGCCTGACCGTCGACGGCAATCAGGCGGCTGCTCGAGCCAACGCCGGCCACTTCGACCTGCACCTGCACCGGCACGATCAGCACCGGCCGCAGCGCGTCGTTGCTCTCGACACAGACGCGGGCTACATGACTGCCCGGAACCAGCGCAGCCGCGTTAATGATCAGATCGACGGCCATGCCGTTGCCGCCGGCAACGGTACCGGAGGGCGGCGCCACACTCAGCCAGGAAGGCAGTGCACAAGCCAGTGGCTCGCGTGCCGACATCGGCGTCCAGACGTCGCCGGTCCAGCGCGCGATGCGGTTCGCCGGCTGGCCGCCGGCCTGGGTGAACTGGCCGGCAACGACCAGCTCGTTCTGGAACTCGACCAGCGCCGAGACCCGTGACGGCACGCCGACGCCGAGTGCGCTCCATTCGTTGCCGTCCCAGCGCGCGATGCGACTGGCCGGCACACCATCGCCGGCCGAAGTGAAGATGCCGCCGGCGTAGAGATCGCCGCGGAAGCTGCCGAGGGCACCGACCTGGGACGGCAGGCCATCTCCGAGCGAATTCCAGGCGCTACCATTCCAGCTTGCGATCCGGTTCGCGGGCTGGCCGCCGGCCGCGACGAAGTCACCAGCCACGATCAGGGCACCGGCGTGGGTCGCCATCACCTGTACTGAGGCACCGACGCCACCACCCAGCTCCTGCCATTGGCTGCCGCTCCAGCGCGCGATTCGGTTGGCGGTCTGGCCGCTGGCCTGGGTGAAACCACCGGCGGCGATCAGCTCGCCGTCGAGCACGGCCAGCGCGAACACCTGGTTGCCAAGTCCGCCATCGAAACCGCTCCAATGCACGCCGTTCCAGCGCGCGATGCCATCCATCGTCTGGCCGTCGATCTGCGAGAAGTTGCCACCGACGACCAGACTGTCCTGCCAGACGGTCAGCGCGTTGACGCGGGTGACACTGCTCCCGGGCCCGGTACCGGCCAGATCGCGCCATTGACTGCCATCCCAGCGCGCGATCCGGTTCACTGCCAGGCCACCGGCCTGGGTGAAGGTGCCGCCGGCATAAAGCTGGCCTTCAAAGACCGCCAGCGAAGTGACCGGACCATTCAAGCCGTCACCCAGGGGCGACCATTGCTGGCCATCCCAGCGCGCGATCCGGTTCATCGGCTGGCCGTCGACCTGGGTGAAGCTGCCGGCAACGTACAGGGCCGGGCCGCTGCCATCGTTCCAGACGACGGCTGCTGCAGCGGTGTTGTTGAAGCCCGGCACCACGCCACGCATGCCGTCGCTCGAAGGTGCCTCGGTCAGCGACCAGAGCAGGTCGGCAACGCCGGTGTTGACCAGGTCCAGGCTGACCTGCGTGCCGCCGCCCTGATCCACGCTCAGCGATACGGTCGCCGGCTGCACCTCGATCCGGGCCAATGCCGGCACCGGCTCACCGGCAACGGTCAGACTCACCGGCAGTTCGACGACCGGCAGCAATGGATCGTTGCTGGATACACACAGGGTTGCTTGGTAGTCGCCATCGGCCAGACCCTCGCTGCTGACGCGTACGATCGTCCCAGCGCTGGATTCCGGCGCCACGGTTCCGGCAAGCGGGTTGACCTGCAACCAGGCGATATCGCCCGGCAAGTCGCAGGCCAGCGGCTGCACGGCATGACCTGTCACTCGCATCACCGTGTGCAGATTCGGGTGCTGCACCAGCACAGCATGCGGGACCGGCTCCGGCAGGCCGCAGTCGGGTGCGGCCAGGTAGGACGGCATCATCTCACCGGCGCTGTTGGCACCGATCAGGAAACGGCCCTGGCCATCCAGATTCGGCGGCTTGATCTCGAGGATCAGGGTGCCGGAGGCCGGGATCACGGCATTGATCGGCACGTCCACGTAGGTCATGGCCTGCGCCTGCAGGGGCACCGTGGCGCTCGCGATGAGTGTCATGTTCGGATACGACGGCGCGCCACCCTGCAGGGTGTACAGATTGACGTCGACATCGACAGCTGTGGTCAGCTCCTCGATCGCGAACATCACCGAAGTGATCTGGAAATCCTCGCTGATGCCGAAGGCCGGCATGATGTACTGGCGCATGTAGGCGTTGCTCGCTGAAGTCTGATCGCCATCGAGACTACAGGCGCGGCTGTGACCCGCAACGATGTCGAGCGAATTGCTGTGCCCGATCGTCACCGAGGTACGGACGCCGGCGTGACGACCGTCGTCGAAGGCCCATTGCAAGCTCTGCTCACCGTGGTTGTATATGGCCAGATCGAAGCTGTGCGCGCCCTGCGCCGGCAAGGTGATGGCCAAGGCGTCCGGTGCCAGATCGATCGACGGCGGCGTCAGCACGACGGCATTGGCCTGCGGCCGGAACGCGCCGGTACCGCCATTGCTGTCGGAGTCGACCGTGAACAACTGCGATACCGGACCAGGCACTGTCGGTGCGAACGCGTATAGAAGCGTGCACGAACTGGCAGCGGGCAGCTGGAACGGTGTCGCCGTGCAACTGCCGCCGACGTGGATGAATCCATGTGCAGGGGCGCTGATCGCACTGACCGTAATCGTCTGGTTGCCGGCGCTGCTCAGGGTCACGGTCAACGGATCGGAAC
>CAZFUH010000488.1:0-2649 GCA_964522235.1 uncultured Rhodanobacteraceae bacterium | reverse complement strand
GGACGTTGGAAAGTGAAGCTGACCCCGTTCTTGACCCCCGGTTCTTCAGCGGTTGACCAAGGTCGGCCGCTCGAAAGTGCACTCTGACCCGCGATTCTTTGCTTGCGGCTCGGCAGCGCCGCGCTACGGCGGCGGTTCGTGATTGCCGGCGAAGATGCGATCGCCGTGGCTGCGCGTCACCAGCAACCGATAGCTGCCATCGGACTGCAAAGCGGTACCGGCCATTACGATGCGGTCGTCGGGCTGCAACGCCATTCCGAACAAGGCGTTGTGATGATCGTGGTTGTTGGGATTGCTGGCCAGGCAGGTGCCACGCGGGCAGCGGTCATAGCTGACCCTGCCGTCGACACCGAAGCTCGGATCCAGACTGCCGTCCGGCAGCAGCCGCGCCAGCGCGAAGTCGGCGTTGTCGTCGCTGCGAAATGCGTTTCCGGCCACCAGTGCGCGCCCTTGCGGGTCGATCCGCACCTGCGCGGCCTGTGAGAACGGATAGCCGAGCTGGAAGTTGATCTGCGCGGGGGGAGAACCGGGATCGGCCTGGCCGCTTTCGAGGACGCGCAGGCATGTCATGGTTCCGTTCGCGGGCGCCAGGCTTCCGCTGAAGCCACAGGCAAGGATGCGGCCATCGACCTGCACGTCGATGCTGCTCAGTACGTCAAGCACATTCGGCAGTGACGCCGGCCCAACGTTGAACAGGGCGATGCCGCCGTCGCCGAAGCCGGTGTCCAGGCTTCCGCCGGGCAGTAGCCGCACCAATGCCATCGAGGTTGTCGGCAGTTCGCCCGGCACTTGGGCGGCACCGAATCCGGCAAGCAGGATGCGCCCGTCTTCGAGCACATGCAGACCCGTCGCCAACGCGTTGGGGCGATCCGGGCTCAAGGAGACGGTGACGCGGCCGTTGTTGCCGAACGCCGTGTCGAGGTGCCCGTTCGAGTGCATTCGAGCCAGGGTCATCGACGACTGGAAGCTGTCGGCATCACCCGCGAAACCGGCCACGAACACGGCACCGTCCGGCTGCAGGGCGATGGCACTGGCACCTTCGTTCGGCAGGCCGAACGGGACGGTCGTCCAGCCGGCGACACCGAACGAGGGATCGAGATTGCCGTTGGCGTCGAGCTGGGCCACCGCCATCCGTGTGCTCGAGTCCGGCGGGCGGACCGAGCCAGCGAGCAGGATGGCACCGTTCGGCCGTATCGCAAGGTCTGCCAGTTGGCTGAACGACGTGTCCAGGTACGCAAGGCGGCGGGCGCCGCCATTCCCGAAGCTGGTGTCGAGCGTACCGTCCGTATCCAGGCGCAGGACGCCGAAGTGCCAGAGGATCGAGCTGACTTTCAATGTCATTGCGACGATCAGCCGGCCGTCGGGCTGCAGCGCGATCTGGCCCCGGTTGTAGATGTCCGGTTCGGCGAAGTCGAGGGGTTCCACACCCGCCTCGGGGTAGGCGATCACGAGCTTGCCCGAGCGCAGTCCGAATCCGCTGACCGCCCCGAAGCTGTCGTCGAGCCGTCCGTCCCAGTTCTGTGCCAGCGCACCGCCCGCCAGCGTGAACAGGGCCATGCACAGCGCGAAGGTACCGATGCGGCAGCGGGCCGATGGATGCATGACGATCTCCTTGAGCATGGCTGTAGCCACACCCGAAGCGGACGCCAGGGGCCAGGAGCGCGATGCCGACGCCCGGAGCGATGGCGGTACGGCTACGCCGCCATCACCATCATCAAGCAGCCCGGCGAGCTGGTGCGGCTCGGCGGCGTTCAAGCCTATGACGGCGTCCTCGGCTTCGTCGAAGCGCTCGGCGATCGCGGTATCGATCCGCGTGCGGCCGGCGCCGGTGAGCACGACCCAGTAGCGGCACCGGTCGCTATCGTCGCGTTCGCGATCAGGCTGGGCGATGCGCTGATCTTTCCGATGCCGCATCTGCTCAGCGTGGCGCCGGCGCTGGATCTCGGCGATGCATTCCGGGCACCGCTGGCCGTCGATACGCCCATCCTGTTCATCTCCGGCCCTTTGGACGGACGCATCTGTCCCGAGGCCGTGCACGAGGCGATGGCGACCCTGGCCAATGCCCGCATGCTGCGGGTCGAGAACGGCGGCCACACCATCTACGAGGCCGATCCGCGCATGCAGGACGTCGTCCGCACCTGGCTTCGCGATGGCGTCGCGCTCGAGCATCTGGTCTTGCCGCCACAGCCGATCCCCGCGCCGTAGCCGCAACAAGCAGCGCCAGATTCCGCTCTCGCCGGCCCTGCTTTGGCTCGGGTTCGCCCTGCGCGGACCGGCTGCCCGACTCAATCGGTTCCTGCCCGATGGTCTTCCAGCAGGCGTTCGAGTTCCCGCCGCCGGGCCTGCAAGCGGGCGACATGGCGGTGCGCCCACACGAGGACCGCGATCGCCAAGGCTTGCTTGCCGATGCCGGCGAGGGCGGCCCAGTAAAAAACCGTGTGCCCGGTGGCAACGAGCATTGCCACGGCACTGCCCGGATACAGTGAGCGTCCATGACCGCTTCCGGCCGGAAGCAGTCATCGATACGACAGCAGGCAACTAGTGTGGTGTTCCGTAAATTAATTGAACTATATTTTCGGATTGCTGTCTCATCATGCTGGTGAGGCGCGAGAATGACGACATGGCGAAGACGGGACGTCCTCCGGCGGG
>CAZFUH010000487.1:0-2663 GCA_964522235.1 uncultured Rhodanobacteraceae bacterium | reverse complement strand
TCGACGCGGCCGAGAAAGGTGCCGTAAATCGAAGCTCTTACCTTGTTGCCGGCAGCGGTCGTTGCGGTATGCGTACCATGGCCGTCCACATCGCGCGCCGAAAAAATCTCGCCTTCGTCGATCGGCCCGCCCTGCTCCGCCCCTTCCGAGAAGTAACGCGCGCCGATCAGTTTGTTGTTGCAGAGGTCGGCGGCGAACCGCGGGCCCGCCTGGCAGATGCCATTCCAGTTCTCCGGCGGCTCGAATGCTAACGAGCCCTCCAACCGGTCGTAGCGACGACAGAGCCACTTGCCGAGGAATGTGTTCTCGGCCCAGCTCGAACGGCACAGGCGCGGGCGGTTTGCTTCTCGCGTGTCGGCGAGCGCCGGATGCTCGGGCGCGATGCCGCTGTCGATGACACCAATGACGATGCCATCGCCATCCAGTCCCGGCACACCGCGCAAGCCCGTTGTTTCGTCGAACAACCCGAGGAATTGCGGGCTGAAGCTGGTGCCGAGCGGCCGCACCTCATCTTCCCAAACATGCAACACGTTCGGAATCTGCTGCAGCTTGTGCGCATCCGCCGGCGTCATGCGCGCGGCAAAACCGTTCAGGCTGTAACGGTAACTGTAGATTTTTTCCGCGGACGATCCGAGGCGCGCAAGCACGGCATCCTGCTCATCGCCGAGTTTCTGCGCGTAGCTTTCGACACCCGCTATGGATTTGTTGAAAGTCGCCGGCGCGCTGCCCCTGCCTGCAGCCATCGGCTTTCCGGCCACCCGTTGTTGTTGCGACGCATAGTGTTCGGCCGCTGATGGCGTCTTCAGCTGGACGATGTAGATTTTTGCAGTACCGCCGTTCTCGTCGGTGCCGGCGAGCCGAATGCCATACGCCGGGCCCGCATCCTGTAGCCGACTGTCAAAGTCGGCCGATGCCCCGGCAGCCAGCAACCCGCTGCAAAGAATGACCAGTTTCGAGAATTTCACGGAGAATCCGCATGCCGATGCTCCGCCCGGAGTATCGATCGCCAAGCCATGGAATGCCGCCCCTTTAGCGAGCGCGCTTCCGTGCCGCCCGGCGTACCTTCCAACCTATAGAACCAACAACAGAACTAACCAGTGTAAATCCCGGTTTTGCAAGGAACTTACCATAGTCGGCGGACGGGCCGCCAGCGGCCTAACTGCCCGCCAGCCAGTCGCGGGGCCGCAGGTAGTCGGTGTAGAGACGTTCTTCGGGCGAGCCCGGCGCGGGCTGCCAGTTGTATTGCCAGCGAACCCGCGGCGGCAATGACATCAGGATCGATTCGGTGCGGCCGCCGGATTGCAGGCCGAACAAGGTGCCACGATCGTAAAGCAGGTTGAATTCGACATAGCGCCCGCGCCGATAAAGCTGGAACTCCCGTTCACGCTCGCCAAACGGCTGCTCCTTGCGTGCCGCGACGATGGGCAGATACGCGGGCAGGAAGCTGTCGGCGACACTGCGTGTAAACGCGAACGAGTTTGCGAAGCCCTCACTGTTGACATCGTCGAAGAACAGGCCGCCGACGCCGCGCGTTTCACTGCGGTGCTTGAGGAAAAAATATTCATCGCACCATTTCTTGTAGCGATCGTACTTGTCGGCGCCGAAAGGGGTGCAGGCCGCGCGCGCCGTTCGATGCCAGTGCAGAACATCGTCGTGCAGCGGGTAGTAGGGAGTCAGGTCGAAACCGCCCCCGAACCACCATACCGGTTCTTCGTCGCCCGCACCCGCGGAAAAAAAACGAAAGTTGGCGTGGGTGGTCGGCACGTACGGATTGAGCGGATGAAAGACGAGGGAGACACCCATCGCCTGGAACGCCCGCCCGGCCAGTTCCGGCCGCGACTTGGTGGCCGACGGTGGCAGCCGGTCGCCGAATACGTGCGAGAAACCCACACCGGCCTGTTCGAAGACCCGGCCCCCCGCGAGAACGCGGCTGTCGCCACCGCCACCGCCCTCGCGTTGCCAACGGTCGCTCGAAAACGTGGCGCCACCGTCGACTCCTTCAATGGCTGCAACAATCGACCGCTGCAGGTTCAGGAGAAAGTTTCGGACTTCGTCCACTTCGGGTCGTTCTTCGTTCATCAATTGCCGTCCGGCTTCAGCCTGCTGGTCGCAACGTCGCGCCGCTCAGGAGATCACGAATCTCGGACGGCCCGGAGGCCGGACCGCATGGACCTGGAACGATGCAGTCTACTAGATGGCCGAACGTGCGGCGAAGAACGTGCACATTGCGCGCCGGCCGCCGGCCGCTGATATTTGCGCTGGTGGATACCAGCGCTGAGCGAGTAGCACGGCACAGTCTCGCGGCCACCGGATGCACCGTGATGCGCGCAGCAACCGTCGTATGGTTGCCGCGAATGAGAAGCGGTACGGACGACGACGCGGGCACAACCCAGGTCTGCGGGTGCTCGAGGGAGGACTCGGGAATATGCATACCGGCCGGCAGCTGAATCCAGTGCTGTAACTGTTCAGCGTCGGCAGCAATCAGGACCAGGCCAAGCGCCGGATCCCGTTTCTTGATGGTCAGTAACCGCGCTATTGCCTCGTCATCATCGGGGCGGCATCCCAGTCCGTAGACGCCTTCGGTCGGGTAAGCAATAACGCCGCCTTCTCCTGCAATGCGCGCCGCTCTCTGTATCGGAATCGACCAGCCCATGTCGTTGCAG
>CAZFUH010000486.1:0-2675 GCA_964522235.1 uncultured Rhodanobacteraceae bacterium | reverse complement strand
ACCGGAGTCAACTGCTATCGTCCCACGTCAAGCGCTCTAAGAAAAGATCGCAATAGCTCTTTTTTCATCCGCACCCGCCTTCGTCCACGGAAACCAATGATGGAGAAGAACTTGTGAATAGAAATGCATTGAAACTGTTCCTGGCAGCGAGCTCGGCACTTTGGCTCAGCACGGCGGCATCCGCTTTTCCTGTATACGAAGCCCATTTCCCTGTATACGAAGCCCATCGCTGTGATCACTGCAGCACATCCCAGCAAATGCAGGGCATCGCGCTTCAGAATGGTCTTGGCACCAGATATGTATACAGCGTTCCGAGAGCGGAAATCAAAAAATTCAGCGTCGAACGGTGGTGTGGCGACAATCCTCAGGGACAACCGGACGCCGGTAAAAACGACGATGGAATACCGGATGACCAGATCGCCTGTACATGGTGGCAATACACCGCCTTCGAGCTACCGGTTGAATCCGATGTATCTGACTTCGTGCATCGGATGAGGACTGCCTACCAAGCCTATGGAAACAGCTTCCAAGGCTTCGAGGATGTGCATTTTAGTGAGATTCGGCAGTTTATCAATCGATCAGGGGAAATCAACGCGTATAGTTTTGTGAGAGACAGTGCGATCCAGACACAAGTCTTGAGGCCCCTCAACGACGTGCTTGATCAACGCAACAATCCGCACACCCTCATGAGTCTGATGCGACCATCGCTCTCGTTCCAGCACCAGGGACTTGGGGTGAATTTTACTCAACAGGACAGGACTGGTCTTAGAACACGAATTACATTTGATGATGGCTCGGAAGTACACGCAAAGATCGAAGACAATCGAGCCGACTATGCGCCAGGCTCCGCTCGCGACGCGAATGGCGCCTTGATTCCAGATTACTCTCACCGGCCCGGCGGTGCGAATGAACACCGTCTGATCGGACATCACAATGCATCCGATGCCGATGGCTGGCTCACTTGGGCAAACCTACTCGGAATTCAGGTAGAGACACAGGGAAGCACGTCCGTCTTCTCGTGCGGACAAGTCAATGGCGGAGCAATCCGGTGCGTCAGAATGTAAAGGGCAACTCGAATTAGGGACTGACGTTCCGGCACGACCGCTTGTCGTCGCGCCATTGTTTCAATGGGCCGATCCGCTGCATAGGCGGCGGATCGGCCTGAGCGGCTTCGATGAATTCATCTGCGTTGATCAGGCGGGATGAAGTGAACCAGCCAATCGTTTGGATCACGGCAGCCATCTGGCCTGTGTCACTCTCTCCGTTCGCTTCCCAACGCTCCATATCACTGGTGTTGCTTCGATGGCAGCACGACCAGCAGGTCGTCCATGATCAGCGGGTCGCGGCGGCCGTCGCCGCCGCCGAAGCGGTGCGAGCCGGGCTCGGCATCGAGCCCGCGGTAGCCGCCGTCGTAGTCCCAGGTGGTGATGTAGACGGCTGCACCGGCGAGCGTTTCGGGACGGCCCAGCGCGGCGGCCGGCAGGGTGAACTGGATCGTGCCGGCCTCGCGATCGACCTGCACGTCGGCGCCGGGGAGCACCGGGCTGCCTTCATGGTCCGCGCTGGCGCCATCGGCACTGGTCAGCACCTGGCTCCAGCCGCCGGCACGCAGCCGGTAGTGCCAGTGCAGGCCATCCGGCATCTGTGCATTCTGCAGCGGTAGCACCTGTGCGCCGTCGTCGCGGCCCGGCAGGCTCAGGTAGATCGTAAACGCAACGTGGTCGAAACCCGCGGGCGGATTCCAGCTCGCGGTCACTGCCTGCATGCGCAGGGTCAGGCGCATTGCGCCGCCGGCCGTTTCGATCTCGGCGCCGAGCAGATCCAACTGCCGTTGCTCGCCCCAGCTCGGGTCGGTCGGATAGTGATATCGGCCGAACGGACCGCTGTCGTCGCCAGCCGGATCGAGCGCACGGACGGCGTGGCGCCAGGACCGTTCGACGCGGAACCGGTGTGCCGGCGACGCCACGCCGGTGTCCGGCGCCCAGGCGAGCACGCGATGCTGGATCTGCGCGTCGGCCATCGTCGACGTGTCAATGCGGGCCCGCCAGTGTCCGCGCGCATCGGTCGTCAGCCGCTGCGCACCTTGCAGATCGCCATCGACGACGAGCAGCAGCGGTCCCGCGGCACGTGCGCGACCGGCGATCTCGAAGTCACCGCCGACCCGATCGGGTAGTCTGGAAGCCAGTTGCAGGCGAGCCCGCGCGCGCCCGCGCCGCGCTACGGCCGGTTCGGGTTCGGCCCGCCAGACCCGGCCACTGCGCGGTGGCAGCACCAGGTGCAGGCGGCCGTCTCGACCGGGCACCAGATCAGCACCCTCGCCCTCGATCGAGTACAGCAGGCGCCAGCGCATGCCTGGACGGCCGGTATCCAGGGCGTCGAGCAGGATTGCGTGCGGCGCCGTGTTGAACGCGACCAGGGCCATGTCGCCATTGTCGCCGTCGACGCGATAGGCCAGCGCACCGGGGCCGGACGTCTGACTGCGCAACGGCACCGGCACCCCGCGTGCCAGCAGCGGATGCTGCCGGCGCAGTGCCGTGACTTCGGCAATGTAGCGATACAGCGGCGCTTCGGAGTCGAAATGCCCGCCGTCGCCGGCCTGATGGCCGCCGGCGAACATCGCCTGGCGCGGCTGCGTGAACCCCTGTTCGGTGCCGTAGTACAGCACCGGAATGCCA
>CAZFUH010000485.1:275-2684 GCA_964522235.1 uncultured Rhodanobacteraceae bacterium | reverse complement strand
TGCGACCATTGATCCTCCGGTCAACCGGCGCATCAATGCCAACGGCATCAATGTCCGAGCGCGCCCCGGCACCCAGATGCGCAACGTCAGCATCTGCGACAACACCTTCGAAGAGAACGTCGGTGTACTGGGTACCCAGGAGGCCGGCATCTATGTCTACGACGATACCGGCAACGATGGCTATGAGCCGATCGAGGTCTGCGCGTCGAATGTGTTCACGAACCTGGACTACAGCGTCAGCGGCTTCGAGCAGGCCGCGCTCAATGGCACCCAGCCCGTCGTCGAGATCACGGGTGGAACCATTCCCGGCACCGAGGCCCTCAACGGCTTTGTCATCCGGCTGAGCGATTCGGCGGCGTTCGCGAGCATCCAGGCTGCTCTGACCGATCCGGCGACTCTGGAAAACGACACCATCCTCGTTCCGGCGGGCATCTACAACGAGAACGTCGTCATCACCCAGAGCGGGCTGACCCTGCGTGGCGAAGGCCATGACAGCGCAATCGACGGCAACGGCCTGGTCGGCAGCGGCATCGAACTCCCGCCAGGAGTCACCGGCGTCGTCATCGAAGACCTGAGCGTTCGCGGCTTCACGCAGCAGCAGAATGAAGGCCATGCCTGTATCTCGGCGCGCGCGGGCAATCACGGCCTGCGTATCAGCGGTACCCGCGTGCACAACTGTGCCGGCTCGGGAAGGGGCGGCATCTACGTCGATGGCCTGGGCGGCATCGATGACATCACCATCCACGACAACATCGTCCATGACATCCACAGTGCCACCGGCGCACGCGGCATCGTGATCTGGAATGGCTTCAAGACCAATATCACGATCACCGACAACCACGTCCACGACATCCCGTTCTGCTGCGGCATCGAGCTGCAACAGGGCAGCGCCTCCGGCGTCACCGTGACCGGCAATCATGTCGAGAACGTCGGCGACGCCGGCATCGGCTTCGTCCAGCTCACGGCAGGCGCCGGACCGAACCAGATCGCCGACAACCACGTCGAGGACACCGGCCGCTTCGGTATCGAACTGAAGATTCCCAAGGGCAGTGGCGTTGATACCGGAGACGGCGCCATCGTCGTCGAGAACAACACGGTCATCCGACCGGCAACACCGGGATCCACGGATCTGCGCGATATTGGCGGCATCGTCGTCATCCGGCGTTCCTACAGTGCGCTCGACGATGTCGACGACGTCACCCACGGCGTGGTCGTTCGCGGCAACACCGTGCAGGGCTGGAGCCAGCCATCGGTGAACGACGGCTTCGGCATCGTGGTCGAGGGCACCGGCATGCATGTCCACGACAACATGGTCAGTGGCAGTGATATCGGCGTGCAGTTGCAGGTCGGCAATGAAGGTTTTCCTGGCGACAGCGACCAGAACGCGAGCAATCCCTTCTTCTCGCGCGGCAATGCCCAGGAAACCTGTGTCCGTCTTGACGAGAACGATCTTTCGGACAATGGCCAGGATCTCCGCTTCGTCACCGATCCGCCCGGACTGTCCATGGTGACCGTGGCGGTGAACCAGACCCAGGGCACCGGCCACTGCAGCATCCAGGCGGGGATCGATGCCGCCGATGCCGGCGACGTGATCGAAGTCGAACCCGGCACCTACGTCGAGAACATCGTCGTCCACCGCAGCGTGCGCCTGTTCGGTCCGTTCGCCGGCGTCCCCGGCAGCGATCCGGGACGTGGAGCCGATGAGGCGGTGCTGTCACCGGTGAACGGTCGCGCCCTGGTAATCCATGCCGACGATGTCGTCATCGACGGCTTCGAGTTCACCGGTCTGGATGGCGCGCTGTCCCCGGTCACCGTGGCCATCGGCTCGGGCGCGAACTTCGGCGGCGACGGCAACCATGCGACGGTGCGCAACAACCGCTTCATGAATCTGAACTCGACCGCGATCTACACCAACGGGCCGACCAACCTGGTCGGCTGGAGCGTCCATGACAACCTGATCGACGGCGTCAATGGCGCCACCGTCTCGGGCATCAACCTGTGGAAGATGGAGGATGCCGTCATCCACGACAACGTCGTGCGCAATATCGGTTTCGGCGGCATCCAGCTGGTCACCGGCGCCAACATCGAGGTTCGCGACAACCACGTCGAGAACACCGGCAACAACGGCATCAATATCGGCCCCGGTCTCGATGGCGGCATCGTCGTGCGCGGCAACACGGTCATCAATGCCAACCTCTCGGCGACTGCCGACGAGGCTGCGATCACCCTCTATGGCCAGACCCATGGCGTGGCCGTCTACTGCAACACCCTGGATGCCGGCACGCTGGGGTATGGCGCCTTTTCGGCAACCGATACCTTCGGTCCGCTCGGCAGCGACCTGGCGATCTATCACAACACCCTGCTCGGCAGCCCGACACTCATCAACGACAACAGCGAAACCCTGGTACT
>CAZFUH010000485.1:0-265 GCA_964522235.1 uncultured Rhodanobacteraceae bacterium | reverse complement strand
ACAATGCTTCCACCGCTCTTGCCGAATCGCTCCTCGGCGATGTCGTGCTTGCCGACCTGCTGACGGCCGATCCGGTCGGTCAGGCTCTGTGTGGTGATCGTTCGCCGGCCAGCATCCAGGCCGAGTCCGGCTCGGGGCAGAGCACACAGGTCGGCGATGATTTCGATGACCCCCTGGTCGTCGTGGTCCACGATGCCCTCGGCGGCACCGTACCCGCCGCATCGGTACTGTTCCAATCGCCAGGCGGTGCCGGCGCGGTCCTCGT
>CAZFUH010000484.1:0-2704 GCA_964522235.1 uncultured Rhodanobacteraceae bacterium | reverse complement strand
CAATGAACCGTTTAGATCCGGTGTCCGAGACCGGCCCGCCGTGCAGCCGCGCGTGCGCGAAAGACCTGCCAGCCGGGAATGCGGCGCCGACTGACGCCGCCGTGGTCGGCCAGCGCGATGATTGCCGCGTCGAGCAAGGCCAGCGACAGCTCGCGCAGGCGGCCGCTCCAGGCCTGCGCCGCAGCATCGCTGACCCAGGCCTCGCGCAGAAACGGCGGCAGCTCGAAGTCGAGGCGCCGGGGCGCCGGTACGGCAGGGTTCGGACGGTTCATGCCTGCATCCTCCGGCTCTCCGGCAGTTGCCGCAGCACTTCGTGGAGACCGGGGTTGGCGCCGCCGGCCCAGGCCGCGAGCAAGGTCTGCTCGACCGCGCTTCGCTGCGGACTCAGCGACAGCGGCCGGATGCCTTCGGCGACCAGGCCGGCCTCGATCTCGGCAAACAAGGACATCCACAGCTCGCAGTGTTCGGTGCGATTGCGCCAGTCATTGTCGATCGCAGTGCCCGGGCACTGGCCTTTGCACATCAAGAAAAACCGGCAGTGCCGGCAGCCACCGTCGGCCTGAGGCGTGTGGTACAGGGCGAGATAGCGGGCGTAGCTGGGCACGCCGGCCTTGACGAAGTCGATGCCGTCCTTGTTGGTGCGACCGCAGTTGCTGCGCTGGCCGAAACCCTCGACGCCGCGCACCGCGCTGGTGGTATACGGATCGCAAGCGCGCCATACGCACGAGGCGCTGCGATCGTCGCCCTGAAGCAGCTTGCGCGCTTCACCGAAGACGTCGAAACGCAGGCGGCCGAGTTCGCGTTCCAGCGCTGCGAAGTGGCGCATCGCCTCCAGATTCTCATCACTGGACAACGCATACTTGTCGCGGATGCGCTGATCCTCACTCTCCAGCACGTGCAGGCGCGCGCTGGCGATGCCCAGACGGTCCAGGTGCCGGAACCAGCGCGCCATCAGCGGCAGGCGATCGGCCGAGGCATTGGCGCGATGCAGGGTGATGATCAGGCTGGGCGGCAGTCCTTCGCCACATAGACGCTCGATCGCTTCTTCGATGCGGGCGGTGGCCTTGCGGGTCTGCTCCAGGTTGCCGGCGCTGCGAACATCATTGAGGGCGCCGGGGCCATCGATCGAGATACCGACGCCGACTCGGTACTGACGGAACATCCGGATGTGGTCGTCATCGATCAGGGCGCCATTGGTCTGGATGGAGTTTTCGCCGAACTGCTCCAGCCCCCAGGACCACAGGGCTTCGAGATCGGGCTTGGGCACCAGCAGCGGTTCGCCCCCGAACAGGGTGAACGGACCACCCTCCGCCAGCACGGCCGCCTTCATCGCCTCCAAGTCGTAGCGCTGCGCGATGTTGCGGGCGTCGCGTTGGGGATTCTGGTAGCAGTACTGGCAGGACAGATTGCACAGCACGCCCAGCGGCCGCAGTTCCACGCTCATGGTGCGCTCCCGCCATTACGGCTGTCGATATGTGGAATGTCGGTGTCGATGTGCCGACCGGCCGGGCTGTCCAGGTGTGGCTGGCCGTCGGCGTGACCGCCGGCGTCGACGTGGTTGCCGCCGGCGCCAGTGTCGACATGCGGCGTCTTGGCATCGACATGCGGCAGCGTGCGGTCGACATGCAGCTGTTCGTCGATATGCTGACCGCCGACGTCGGCATGCGGCCCGGTCTTCCTCGGCGTTCCAGCTACGCGGCCGCTATCGACGTGCGGCACGTTGACGTCCAGATGCTGGCCGCGCCCGGCGTCGGCATGCGGCCGTGCGTCGACGTGGGCGCCGGTATCGGCATGTGGCGAGTCGACGTGGACGCCGTTGACGTTGCGGTCGGCATGGCTGTCGACGTGAGGCACCGGCTGGTCGACGTGGGTCGTGCGGTCCAGATGCTCGGCGCGATCGACGTGGCGGCCGCCGGTATCCAGGTGGCCGCCGGTGCCTGTGCTGCGCCTGGTGCCCGGCACCGTTCCGAGCACACGGGCGCTGATGCGCGAGCCGCCGAAATCGACGTGCGTCGACGGCGTATCGATGTGCGGCGCCGTGTCCACGTGTGGCGTGTCGATGTGCGGCGCGGTGTCTCCGTGCGGCGTGTCGGTGTGGATGCCGAAGACCTTCTTGTCCAGATGGGTGTCGATATGGGGGCCTTTGGTATCGCCATGGGTATCGACGTGCGGTCCCTTGGTATCGCCGTGCGGCGGGAAGTTGGTATCGACATGCGGGATCAGCCCGCCGATCTGCTTCAACAGTTCGATCGCGGCGCCTTCGGAGACATGGAACACGCTGATCAGCACGCCAAGCGGATTCGGGTCGATGTCGGTCAGCACTCCATCTTTGATCAGGTTGATGTAGTCCTGCGCCGAGCTCCACAGGTCGTGGAACAGATCTTCGGCCTGCTGCGCGATGGCGTTCGCGATCGTATCGGCGAAATTGGCCAGGTCTCGGGGCTGGACCCGGATCGTCGGCAGGCTGAAGTGCGGGTTCGTGGAGCGCCAGCTGACGCCGCCGCTGGCGTCCAGGCTGAAATTGGTGCCCTTCAGCGCCGTCGCCATGCTGCCGTCGAAGCCGGCATCGATATGCAGGGTGCCAAGGTAGAAGCCAGTGCCCGGGAAGCGCAGCCGCGGCGTGCTGACTTTGAACCGGAAACCGATGTCGGCTGAGAACGACAGCTGGGGATTGCTCAGATTGCTGGAGAAATTGCCGCTGACC
>CAZFUH010000483.1:0-2709 GCA_964522235.1 uncultured Rhodanobacteraceae bacterium | reverse complement strand
GTCCTCGCGCAGTCGACTTTTCGCCTCGAACATTTCTGCCGCGCAGGCTCCTAGCCCGCATTATTCATGAACCTTCTGCTGCGACCGCCGATCCATCCGCTGGGACGCGACGTGCTCCCTCCAGTCGGCTCGACGTAGTGTCGGCTACGCCTTCGCCGCCTTCCAGTCCGCGCGCCGCGTCCCAGCGGCGTCTCGACGGTCTCGCGACGAACGTTCACGAATAATGCGGGCTAGGCGTTTGCGGAAGCACCGAGTTCGGCGTCATGGCTCCTCGAAGCCGTCCGCAAGGATCAGGTCGGTCGCGGCGCGTTCGTACGGGCCGATGTCGGGTACCCGCGCACCGTTGCCGAGGCCGTCGAGCGGCCGGGATACCAGATTGATGTCATCGAACACCGGCAGGCTGCGGCCGGCATCAATGAGCGGACTGGCCGGCAGTGGATACAGGTCGCCGGCGGCGACGTCGCGCCAGAGCGGTTCGCCTTCGATGCTGCCGGCACCTTGGCCCAGCGACTGCCATTGTGCGAGTGTGTACGTAGTGTTCCCGACCCGAGCGAAGCTGCCGGAGCGGTTGTGGCGTAGATTGTGGCTTTCCTGGATCTGGGCCAACGCGGTCGCTCCGCCGAGCTGAATCAAGGTGTCGGGTCCGCCGCCTTGGTGCGCTCGCCAGAGTGCGTTGTTGTGAACTGCTACGTCGACGACGCCATTGGCCATCGACAGCAAGGCGTACTCGTTGTAGCTGCCGCCCGGTGCATGCAGCCAGACGCCAGCGTTGTGATAGATGCGGTAGTAGCCCAGTGTCTGCGTGACCACGGTCCAGTTCGGTGCGTCGATCATGCGCACGTAGTCAATCGCTCGATCAATCAAGAACACGTTGTTGCGCACGGTGATGCGGTGGCCGACAAGTTGCAGCAGCACCTGGGATAGATGGTCGGGGAAGAACCGATTTCGCTCGACGACGACGTTGCGAACGGCCTCATTGCTTCCGGCATCCTGCGGAGCCAGCGCGACCGATACGGTCGACCCGCGGAATCGGTTCGCGGCAAGAACAATCCATTCGGCCGGATCACTGGAGATACCAGAATCCGAATGCAGTTTGAGTGCCGCGCGCCCTCGGCCGCTCAGGTAGCTTGGTTCGAGCAGTGTGTTGTGCGCGATCACCCAGCGCTGTGCATAGACGATCCGCAGAATATGCGCGTGCTCGCAGCGCTCGAGCCGATTGCCGAGAAAGGCATTGCCGATGCCGGAGAGAAAGGCGCCGTAGGTTCCAATGTCATGAACATGGTTGTCGAGCCAGTACAGCTCGCGGTTCAGGGAGCCGTAGGCGCTGCCCAGACCGACGTTCACGTTCGATACCTTCATTCCCTGGACCAGAACCCGCCGCTGGCTGTGGCCGATTTCGACACCGACCTGATTGGGACCAGAACTCAGTGGCGATCGGCCGACGATCTCCAGATCCAGCAGGCGCCAATCGTTGTGCCGGAGCAGGACCAGTTCGCGCGCGCTGCCGGGCATGGACTGAAGACGCGGCGCGGCCCCGTTGCCGTAGGCCGCGAAGATGCCAGGTCCAGCGCCTACGGTTGCAAGACTATTGGTGATCGGGAAGGTGTCGCCGCGCCGGAACAGGATCCGAGCGTTGTTCGCGACCTGGCTCGCGCGCGCTGCCGTTCGGAACGGCGTGCCAGGTGTTGTGCCGTCGTTGCCATCGTCACCGTTCGCGGCAACGAAATAGGTCCGACCAGCGAAGACGACATCGGCATCGCTGACGACGATGTCGGTGCTGATGCTGGCCTGGTTGCCGTCGGGTGCGCGCACGGTCAGCCAGACGGTGTAGGTCCCCGGGGCATTGAAGACATGGGCAGCGACGGCGCCGCGTGCCCGGCCGCGTGGCTCCCCGGATTCGGCCCAGACGCCGGTTGCGGTCGGGTCGCCGAAGTCCCAGCGGAACTCGAGCTCGTGAAATGGTTCGGCGATGCCGTCGGCGCTGGTGCCGACGGCATCGAAAGTGATCGCCAGCGGTGCGACGCCCTCGTTGCGGCTGACCTGCAGATCGATGTGCACTGTGGCACCCCTGGCTCCGGCATCCTCGATGCCGCCGCTGGCTGCAACGGTATCGGCCGCAGGCAGCAGAATGGCCAGGATCGTGACGATGGTCTTCATGAAATCAGATTCCCCTTGTATTGGATGGTCAACAGAGTTCGCGTCGGCGCCGCCTGCTCCGGTCATTGGCCAGGCATCCGACTCCTCACTTCTCAGCTTCCGGACGCAATTTCCGTCGCGCGACTGCCATGCATGTCCGTACCCATGAGTGCGGTCGTCGTTCGCGACTGGAAATCGAAGGTTGCGCCAGCGAGAGCGGGCAAGTTCGGGTGCGCGGGCGTATACGCATGTGTTACAAGAACCGCCGGGATAAGGAGCACTTCGCCGCGTTCTACGACGGTGCGGCTATTGGCGTCCGAACAGCAGAAGGAATCATCTTGATGAGCAGAGTCAAACCCAAGGGGCATGGTCTGAGCCTGGCCGTCGTCGCTGGTTTCGCCGGTCTCGCTGGTCTTGGCAAACCCGCGCACGGCGTGCAGCTGAATCCCGATGGCCTCGGCCAGGTACTGGTGTATCCGTACTACACGACCCGCGGCGGCAACGACACGCTACTCAGCATCGTCAATACCTCGCAGTACGGCAAGGCGGTGAAGATCCGGTTCCTGGAAGGCC
>CAZFUH010000482.1:0-2719 GCA_964522235.1 uncultured Rhodanobacteraceae bacterium | reverse complement strand
CGTTTCCCGGCCTCGTTGCCGTCTGCCTGCTGTTGCCGGCCATGGCTGCTTTCGCCGCCTCGATGGGTCCGGAGCGGCTGCGCCTGTGCGTTGGCCTGGAGATCGAACGCGAGGCCATCGATCGGGTGCGTGCCGAGCAGTCCCGCGGTCTTGCTGCGGCCGAGCGCCGACTGGAAGCCTCCGGCCAGCGCCTCCAGGAGCGCCGCGAGCGTCTCGACCGCAAGAATGCCGAGGCCGTTGCCCGCTTCAACCAGATCGTGGAAGAACACAACCTGCTGCTCGACGAGGTCGACCAGCGGACCGTCGCTCTGGACGCCAGCGTGCCCCAGCAGAACGCGCTGGTGCAGCGTTTCAACGACACCTGCCTCGCCGAAGTGGTCAGTGAGCGAAATTGGCAGATCGAGAAGTTGCGCCAGCAGGACGCGCGGCGCGCCGCGTCGCCAGAAGACGGCGGCTGAGCGCGCCCCAGCAGCTCATACGAAGATGGCTTTGGGGTCGGTCAGGCGGTGAGCTCGTCGGCGAGGTCCGGATGCGCGATCAGCAGCTTGAGCAAGCGCAATGCGGCGCCGGGCGGGGAGAACCGGCCTTGCTCCCAGTCGCGCAGCGTGGCCAGTGGGGTGCCGATGCGTGCGGCGAACTCGGCTTGCGACAGACCCAGGCTTTTGCGTGCGGCGCAGACCAGAAATTGCTCCGGGGTGGTCACGCGCCCCTTGCGCTGTGAGGCTTCGCGCAGCGCCTGGCGCAGATCGGGCAGGGCTTCACCGGCGTCGGCTTCGATGGCCTTGGCGATTTTGTCGATGTCCATCTCTATCGTGCCTTGTTGATGTCGTCGGAAGAAACGTTGTCCCGCTCGTTCTTGGCGTAGATCGTGACCAGTACGAGCGTCTCGTCCTTGGCGAGGTTGAAGTAGATGATCTGCGTTCCGCCACGCTTGCCTTTGCCCGGTGCGGTCCAGCGGATCTTGCGGGCACCATCGGCGCCTGGAATCACAACACCTGCTTCAGGGTTGGCCGCAAGCCAGGTGATGAACGCAAGTCGCTCGTCGTCCGTCCAGAGAGCGCTTGCCTGCCGTTGAAAAGTCGGCGTCTCAATGACCGTGCGCATGCACCAATAGTACGGGAAACCCGTACCCTGTCCAGCTGGGCCGCTCGCTGCAATTCGTGCCAGGGACCGCGGGTTCGGATGCGCGATCAGTATCGCTTCTTGGCGTCCGTTTCAGCGGGGCAGGTTCAACCGGCAACTGCTGCCCAGCGACCTGGCTGATCTGGGCGAATAAGTGGTTGAGCTTGGCAGCCGCTCGCGCCGCCGTCACGCCGCTGGCGTCGCGGCCTTTCCCGATGCTCCGGGAGGCGTCCATACGCGTCACAAAGCTCCTTCTGTCATCGGCGCCGCTGCAGCGCCGACTTGCACGCAGCACCCGGCTCGCTGAAAAATGGCGCAGGCCCGGCGAGGAGGTGAGCCCATGTTGACGCGACGCAGGTTTCTGGCATCCACCGCCGCTACAGCGGCAGCTTTCACCCTGTCCGGCTGCCGCGATGCAGCCTTGGACGACGCAGCAGCTGTATCCACCGATCCCGCAGCTGCTCCGGACGCGCCGCTGGAGACGTCCGCGCCCGGTATCGGCATGCGGCCGCTTGGCCGCTCGGGCATCGAGATTGCCCCGTTCGTGCTCGGCGCCAACGTGTTCGGCTGGACCGCGGACAGGGAGCGCTCGTTCGAACTCCTGGACCGCTTTGTCGCCGGTGGCTACCAGGCAATCGACACCGCCGATGTCTATTCGGCCTGGGTCGAGGGCAACCGTGGCGGCGAGTCCGAAAGCATCATCGGCGAATGGCTGGAAAGCCGCGGCAATCGCGACGCGCTGGTGCTGATCACCAAGGTCGGCGGCAGGATCGACGGCGAGCGCGGCCTGTCCGCCGCCTGGATCGAGCGTGCCGTGGAGAACTCACTGCGTCGCCTGCGAACGGACTACATCGACGTCTATTTCTCCCACTTCCCGGACCCGGACACACCGCACGAGGAAACGTTGACGGCCTACCAGCGACTCATCGATGCCGGCAAGGTTCGCGCCGTTGGCGCATCCAACTTCAGTACCGAGCAGGTGCGCGCGGCGCTGGACGCCTCGGCTGCTGGCGGGCTGCCGCGCTACGAGCTGCTCCAGCCACGCTACAACCTGTACGACCGTAGCGATTTCGAGGGTTCCATGCGCGATCTTGCCATCGCCGAGCAACTGGGCGTCATCACCTACTCCAGCCTCGCCAGCGGCTTTCTCAGCGGCAAGTACCGCAGCGAGGCAGATCTTTCCATCAGTCCACGCGGCGGCGGTGTTGCCAGATACCTGGATGCGCGTGGGCTGCGCATCCTGGAGGCACTGGACGAGATCGCTGCTCGGCACCAGGCGCAACCGGCGGAAGTCGCGCTGGCGTGGATCGTCGTCAGCAAGGGTGTGACTGCTCCAATATCAAGCGCCACCAGCATCGACCAGCTCGACAGCCTGCTGAACGCACCGGTCATCGCACAGGCGCTGACCGCCGAGGATATCGCCACGCTCGATGCAGCCAGCGCAGCCTGAGGCAGCGCGCTCATGTCGCCGCCGAAGTGGCGGTGCGAACACCCACGAGTGGTGTGCGCACACGTCGAGGAGCCGGTGCGTTCGGCGGTCTACAGCGATTCCAGTTCGCGCTGCAGCAGGGCGCGGACCTCGGCGAGCTGAAACTGG
>CAZFUH010000481.1:0-2728 GCA_964522235.1 uncultured Rhodanobacteraceae bacterium | reverse complement strand
TGAGCACACCGACAAAGAACAGCAATCGATGCGGAGCGGCTGCGAGCAGGGCCGGTGACAGGCTCGGCGGACGTTGTGCCGTTGTTTCCATGAAGCCAGTTTCGATGTCCACCGGTCCGGCTGCCATGACCTGGATCATGTCCGCGGCTGCCGGTTCGTTGATATCCGCCGGCATTCGCATTCTGACCACCGGTCAACGGACGGCGTCGTGGCGCTTCATCTCGGCGCCACGACGCTTGCGCAGTATCGACGCAACCTCAGCCGCGGACGACTTCGGCGCCGTCGTCGTCGACAGCGACCGGCTGCGGCGCCCGGACGGGCGCGATCCACAGGCGCAGCACGAACCAGGCCAGAGCGACTGCGCCAACGCTGAAGATCACATCGCCGGGAACACGCATCCAGACCAGCAGCTGGATGATCGGCTGCTGCATCAGCTCGGCCGAGCGCGCGTACCAGTAGCCGTGTTCCATCGCCGCGCTGAGCTGGATGATGCCCATCGGCAGCAAGGTCAGCAGGGCCATCAGGCTCAGGCCGATGTTGAGCGACCAGAACGCGGTCTTCAGCACGCCTTCGTTCCAGACCGTGTGTGGCTTCATGCCGCGCAGACAGAACAGCATCAGGCCGATACCGAGCATGCCGTAGACGCCGAACAGCGCGGTGTGTCCGTGCAGCGGGGTCAGATTCAGGCCCTGCATGTAGTACAACGGCAGCGGTGGGTTGATCAGGAAACCAAACAATCCGGCGCCGACCAGGTTCCAGAAGGCGACGGCAAGAAAGAACAGGATCGGCCATTTGTAGCGCGCCATCCACGGCGTTGCCTTGCGCAGCGACCATTGGTGATAGGCCTCGAAACCGATCAGGGCCAGGGGCACGACTTCCAGTGCCGAGAAGCTGGCGCCAAGCGCGATCGCTGCCGTCGGCGTGCCGGTGAAGTACAGATGGTGCAGGGTGCCAAGCACGCCGCCGGCCATGAACACGATGGTCGCGAACAGAACGGCGGCGGTGGCGAGTCCGACCCGGATCAGGCCCAGCTTGGTGAACAGGAAGGCAATCACCGCGGTGGCGAATACTTCGAAAAAGCCTTCGACCCAAAGATGCACGACCCACCAGCGCCAGTATTCCACCAGGGACAGGTGCGTGTGTTCACCCCACATCAGGCCGGCGCCGTAGAACAGGCCGATAGCGACGGTGGACAGAAACAGCAAGGCGGTGATCGATCGGGTCTCGCCGCCCTTGCGGATCGCAGGCACCAGACAGCGGCCGACCAGGAGCAGCCACAGACCCAGGCCGATGAACAGAAACCATTGCCAGAAGCGGCCGATATCGACGTACTCCCAGCCCTGGTGACCGAACCAGAAGTTGTATTCCAGGCCCAGCTTCTGCATCACCGCGAACCATTGGCCGGCAAAGGCGCCGACGACGATGATCAGCAGACAGACCCACAACAGGTTTACGCCCAGGCGTTGGAAGCGCGGTTCGTGGCCGGAAATGGCCGGTCCGATATACAGCCCCATGCCAAGCCAGGCGGTTGCGATCCAGAGCACCGCCAGCTGCGTGTGCCAGGTTCGGGTCAGCGAGTAAGGCAGGTACTCAGACAAGGCAATGCCATAAAAGTCGTGCCCTTCGACCTGGTAGTGGGCGGTCAGCGCACCCAGCAGGATCTGCACCAGAAACAGCGCGATCACGATCCAGAAGTATTTCGCCGTCGCGCGCATCGACGGCGTCACGCCGATGCTCGCCAACGGATCGCTGGCCGGGACCGGATGACCCAGATCCTCGCGCTGGCTGGCGTAGTACCAACCCAGCAGGGCGATGCCGGCGATCAGGAACAGCACGCTGAACACCGACCACAGCATCAGGTGGGGCGGCGGCACATTTCCGACGACCGGGTCGTAGGGCCAGTTCGCGGTATAGGTGATCGCCTCGCCCGGCCGCGGCGTCACCGCCGACCAGGCGGTCCACCAGACGAAGGCGGTCAGCCATTGGCGATGCTGGGCATCGGCAACGGTGCCGTTCTTCATGGCATAGGCCCGGCGCAGGTCGAGCAGGGCCGGATCGTCGCCGAACAGCGCCGTGTAGTGACTGGCGACCACGGCCATTGCTGCGGCGCGATCGGCGAGGATGGTGACGGTATCAGTCGCGGCATCGTAGCCGTTGACCCGCATCAATCCTTGCAGGCGCGCTCGAAGTCCGGCCTGGGTCTCTTCGTCCAGTGCAGCGTAGCTGTCGGCGCCGCGTTGCCGGGCCATCAGATCCAGCCAGGCAGAGGCTTCGCGATGCAGCCAGTCTGCGGTCCAGTCCGGCGCGACATAGGCGCCATGACCCCAGATCGAGCCGAGCTGTTGACCGCCAATCGATTGCCAGACCTGGCGGCCGCGTTCGATGTCGGAACGGGTGTAGACGATGTCACCGTGATCGGTGACGACGGTCGCCGGCAACGGCGGCATCTGCCGGTGAATCTCGTCGCCGACCCACAAAAGCACGGCGAACGAGACCGCCAGCAGGAGCGCCAGCGCGGCCCATAGCTTGCGGATGGTCATGATGCGGTTCTCCAGTGAGTACGAACCGCGTCATGCTGCTGTCGGTGCCGGTCGCTGCGCTCTGATCCAGGTCAGGATGACGGCGGTCGGTCGGACGTTTGTCCCGGTGGTGAACCCGACGCACCTTGCGCCCGGCTCCTAGCCCGCATTATTCGTGAACGTTCGTCGCGAGGTCGTCGAGACGCCGC
>CAZFUH010000480.1:0-2730 GCA_964522235.1 uncultured Rhodanobacteraceae bacterium | reverse complement strand
TGCTTTCGGTCGTTGTTCAATCCGCGGCGAACGCGTCACGGGTCAGGTTTTCCGGATCACCGTCGGTGACCCGGACATTGTCCTCGATGCGAACACCGCCGAACGGCAGCAGCTGTTCGACCACGGACCAGTCGACGTCGCCAGCATGCGGGCCGCTGCGCAGGTCCGCAAGCAACATCGGGATGAAGTACAGCCCAGGTTCGATCGTCACCACCTGATTGGCGGCCAGAGTCCGGGTCAGACGCAGGAATGGATGCCCTTCCGGACGCGGGATCGGCGTGCCGTCCGGGCCCGTGAAGCCGGCGACATCGTGGACCTGCAAACCGATGAAATGGCCGATGCCATGCGGAAAGAATACCGACGACACGCCGCTGTCGAGCTGGTCCTGGGCGGACATCCGTACCACCCCAAGTTCGTGCAGCACCTGGGCCAGCAGCCGGTGCGTATGCAGGTGAATGTCCCGGTAGTCGACCTCCGGCCGGACCATCGTGCACAACTCCAATTGCGCGCGCTCGACGCCATCGATCAGCGCCTGGAAGCGGTCGTCGTCTGCGCCATGGGTGCGAGTGATGTCGCTGGCGTACCCGATCGCTTCCGCGCCGGCGTCGATCAGCAGCGAACGATGGCGATCGGGCAGATCGTGGCGCTGATGCTGGTAGTGCAGGATCGCCGAGTTCTCATTCAGAGCAACGATGCTGCCGTACGGCAGATCGAGATCGCTGTGGCCGGTCGCGAGCAGGTAGGCGGCGTGAATGGCTCGTTCCGAGCGGCCTTCGCGAAACGCCAGTTCGGCGGCGCGGTGGCCGCGCACGGCCCGGCGATTGGCCATTCGCATCGCCTCCAGCTCATAGCCGGTCTTGACCGTGCGGGCTTCGTGCAGGGCGTCGATCACCACTGCCGGATTGTTCGCTGCGTAGTCGTCCAGAGCCCAGGCGGGCTCACCGAGAATCGCGCTGCGCACGGCTGGCGGCAGGTGGCTGCGCGCCTGTTCCGGCGTGCGCACGACCACGGTATCGAAATGCTCGAGCCAGTAGCCATGCGGGGCGGCCGGCGGCAGATGCCAGTAGTCGTCCGGCTGGCAGTAGATCAGCTTCGGCCGCTGCCCGGGCGTATACGACAGCCAGGAGTCGGTCAGATCGGTCAGCGGCAGCCAGGCCTTGAACTGCGGATTGACCTTGAACGGATAGCTGCGATCATCGAGAAAGGCATAGCGCAGTCGGCCGGACGGCACGACCAGATGATCGAAGCCGCCGGCAGCGAGCGCGGCATCGGCACGTGCCGTCACGGTGCGCAGGTGGTCGGCATACAGGGTCGCGAGTGGAATGTGGGTTGAGGTCGTCATGCGTCGATTGTGCCGCAGGCCGCGGCGCTGCGTATATGCCGATTCCGACGCGCCGGCTGCCGGTTTCGGCAAACCGATGGTTGCCCTGCGAGCGCCCCGCCGTGGCGGCAGCGCTCGTTCGTTCCCGCTTCACCCCCCTTCGGCCAACGCCCAGGCTGCGACGATGCGGCCGACCTCGGCCAGTACGGCCTCATCCTCCGCGCGCATTCCCGGGTGATGTCCGTCCGCCTCGTAATAGGCGGCGATCACCAGCGGCGCCCGCCCTGGCGGCCAGGCGACGGCGACGTCGTTGTACTTGTTCGCCATGCCCTGAGCGTGCGCGGTGCCGGTCTTGTCACCCGCGCGCCACTGCGGCGGCAGGCCGGCGCGCAGCCGGCGCAGGCCGGTGCGGGTGTCGACCAGCCATTGCGCGAGCGCTTCGCGGCCGTCTGGACCGAGCAGGTCGCCGGTGATCAGACGCGCGGTAGTCTGCGCGATTGCGCGAGGTGTCGTCGTGTCGCGCAACTCACCTGGCGGCACCAGGTTCATCTCGGGTTCCCAGCGGTCCAGGCGCGTCACCGGGTCGCCCAGCGCGCGCCAGGCAGCGGTGACCGCCTCAGGTCCGCCGAGCCGGCGAATCAGCAGGTTCGCTGCGACATTGTCGCTGGTGATCTGCGTGGCTCGGGCCAGTTCCAGCGCCGGCAGCGCGGTCACGCCCTCGTCAAGCTTCGCCTGGATCACCGGCGCATACGGCACCAGATCCGCGCTCGAAAACTCGATCGCGGCTTCGCCATCGAGCCGGCCGGCTTCGTGTTCGTGCAGGACCAGACCGGCCAGCAGCAGCTTGAACGTGGAACACAGCGCGAAGCGCTCATCGGCTCGCCAGGCCAGGCTGCGGCCGCTGCCGGTATCCAGCACGAACACGCCGAGCCGGCCGCCATGGGCAGCCTCGAGCGCGCGCAAGGGGGCGTCATCGGCCGACGGTCGGACCGACGGTGACGCGCACGCGACCAGACCGGCGGCGGCGGTGACGACGAGCAGGCGCAGCACCTGTCGGCCGATTGAGGATCTCAGGTTCATCAGTGGTTTCTCGAAAGCCGGGGAGCGGCGATGATGCGCCGGGATTCTGGCGCATTCATGGCAGTTTCCGGCCCAGTTCGGGCGCGCGGCCCGCGTCGTCGACGCGCTTCCGGCGCGATCATGGCCGCGCGCGAACATCGCCTGAAGCCATTGCGCGGCTCCAGACCGGTCTGCTACCGGATTGCTGCCGTGATCGAGCACATACCGCCCCGACGCGCTCTTTGGTCGGAGCGGTCCGGATCCATGCGGCACCGGAGGATCCGGTCTTCAGCGCCGCGGCTGCCAGCGAAATCCAGCGTACGCGGAACGGCCGGGCGTGTTGAAACCGA
>CAZFUH010000479.1:2102-2738 GCA_964522235.1 uncultured Rhodanobacteraceae bacterium | reverse complement strand
GGGCAGTCGAATTGGCGCCGGAACGCGCCAACTATCACCACACCCTGGGTGGGCTGTTGCTGCATGCGCGCCAGTTCGAGTCGGCCCGAGACAGCTTCACCGACGCGCTGCGCCTGGACCCGAACCTGTTCGGTGCCGCCCTGGGCGTAGCCCAGGTCGCCCTGCTGCAAGGCGATTTCGAGGGCGCCCGCGAAGCCCTGGACAAAGCTGGGCGGCTGGCTCCGGAACATCCCCAGCTGCTGTTTCTGCGAGCGAATCTGGCCCAGGCGCGAGGCGATCACGAGCGTGCAATGAAACTGTACGTCGAAGCCGCCAAGCGCGATCCCGAGGATGCCGCGATCCAGGCAAATCTGGCACGCAGCTTTACCGCACTGGGTCAGATCACATTCGCTGAGCAGGCGCTGCGCAATGCGGTCCGGCTCAAGCCAGACTACGACATCGCCCGGGTCGCGCTCGGCCAGCTCCTGCTGAAGAGCAACCGGCCCGATGAGGCATCGACCGAGTTCGAGGCCGTACTCGAGCGGCGCCCGGACCATCCTTTGGCGCTGGCCGCTCGCGGCGACATTCGCCGTGGCCGCGGCGACCGCGCCGGTGCCTTGGCCGACTACCGCGCGGCACACGAAGGTGCCCCGGACA
>CAZFUH010000479.1:0-2092 GCA_964522235.1 uncultured Rhodanobacteraceae bacterium | reverse complement strand
GGTCGAAGCGCTGATCGTCAACGATGCCCGCGACGAAGGCCTGCGCCTGCTCGCCGCCGCGTTGGCGAAGCAGCCTGCCGACATTGAACTGCGACGGCTCGACCTGGCGATTGCCATTCGCGAGGGCGGCGACCATTACCTGGACGCCTGCCGTGACTGGTTGCGTGCAGCGCCCCATCAACCCGAAGCGCAGGAGCGACTGATCAGCACCCTGGAACTGCGCGGTGAGTTCGACGAAGCCGAGCGATTGGCGCGGGAAGCGCTTTCCAGTGACAGCCGGGCAGGCTTCGCCCGCCTGCTGCTGGCACGCGCCGCATTGCGCCATGGACGCCCGGACGAAGCGCAGGAACAACTGGGGCGACTGCCGGAAGCCGCTCTGTCCAGTGCACGCAAGGCCGAACGCGCCCAGCTGCGTGGACTGGCCCGCGACGCCCTCGGCGACCATGTTGGTGCAGTCGATGCCTGGCTCAGCGGCCAGCGTGTACAAACCGGGCTGGCACCCCTGGTGGAACTGCCAGAACCCACTGCGATAGAGCCGACAACGCAGGTGCCGGATGTCGACAAGACACCTTGCTTTCTGGTGGGTCTGCCTGGTGCCGGAAGCGAAAGTCTGGTCGTCTTGCTGCGCCAACTCGGTGTCACCGTACTCAGCGATCGTTTCGGTCAGCGCATGCGCGCTGATGCCTTGGCCACCGGCGAATTCATCGCGATGGCGAGCAAGCTCAACGATGAGCCGGAGCAGATCGAGCGGTTTCGCGACGGCTACCTGGCCGGACTGGCGGCCGCCGATCAAGTGCTCGCTGCGGATCTGGTCGACTGGCTGCCGTTCTTCGACACTCGTATGGCGCGACTGATTCTCGCCGCCTTTCCGCGCGCTCGTTTCGTGAATCTTGAACGCGATCCGCGCGACTGCCTGCTGACCTGGCTGGCGTGCGGTACGCCGCAGGCGCTGGCGCTGACCGAGCCCGACGCTGCCGGCGCCTGGCTGGCGCGGGCACAGGCGCATCTGCACGCCGGACTGGATGCATGCGCGGCCGATTGTGTCGAACGCATCACCAGCGCGGATCTCGATCAGCCGGAAACCGTGGCCGATCGCCTGCTGGCCTTCCTCGGCCTTCTGGCACCGGCGCAGGCGCCGCAACTGGACGGGCTGCGCCGTGGTCGCGGCGGTTTGCCGACCACGCTTCCCGATGGCCGCTGGCAGGCCTATCGCGAGGTACTTTCCGGCGCCTTTGAACCTCTGTCCTGAAGAGGGCGACTACGATGCGATTGCACAGCGACAGTTTCCACGATGGTCAGCCGGTGCCGGCCGAATTCGCGTTCGGCGAGCCCGGTCCCGACAGTCCCTGCGTTCTGGCCGGCAATCGCAACCCGCACCTGGCCTGGTCCGAGGTCCCCGACGGCACGCGCAGCTTCGTTCTGGCCTGCATCGACGCCGATGCCCCGACCGTCGCCGAGACGGTCAATCGTGACGATCGCAGCGTGCCGGCCGAGCAGCCGCGCGGCGAATTCGTGCACTGGCTGATGACCGACATTCCGGCCCAGTGCCGCAGCATCGCCGCCGGCGCATGCAGTGACGGCGTCCATGCTCGCGGCAAGCGCAATCCGCCTGGCCCGGACGGCAGCCGGCAGGGCCTGAACGACTATACCGGCTGGTTCGCCGGCGACGCCGACATGGCCGGCGAGTATTTCGGCTATGACGGCCCATGCCCGCCGTGGAACGACGAGCGCCTGCACCACTATCGCTTTCGTCTGTTCGCCCTGGACGTCGCATCGCTCGGCCTGGGCGGGCGCTACACCTGGGCCAACACCTTGGCAGCGATGGCCGGTCACATCCTCGCCGAAGCCGAACTGGTCGGTACCTACACGCTGAATCCCAAGCTGCGCGGTTGATCCGGGGGCGCGTTTATCGCATCCTGAGATCTGGCCCGAGCCGACGATGCAGCGAACGCCGCATCGTTGCGGTCGGCAGCGACCGAGGGGAGACAACATGACGCATCTCGACCTGTGCCGGACACTGGCCGTGTTCACGCTGCTCGCGCAGCCTGTCATGGCCGCCGACGATGTGCCAGCCGCGCTCTGGACCCTGGGT
>CAZFUH010000478.1:0-2738 GCA_964522235.1 uncultured Rhodanobacteraceae bacterium | reverse complement strand
GTTCAGCAATTCGTCGACCAACAGCTACAAGCGCCTGGTGCCGGGTTTCGAGGCACCGGTAATGCTCGCCTACTCGGCCCGCAACCGCTCGGCGTCGTGCCGCATTCCGTGGGTGTCGAACAGCAAGGCGCGGCGCATCGAGACCCGCTTTCCGGATCCGGTCAATTCCGGCTACCTGACTTTCACCGCGCTGATGATGGCCGGCCTGGACGGGATCAAGAACCAGATCGATCCGGGACCGCCGATGGACAAGGATCTGTACGACCTGCCGCCGGAAGAGGAAAAAGGCATCCCGACCGTCTGCCATTCCCTCGATCAGGCGCTGGCGGCGCTGGATGCCGATCGCGAGTTCCTGAAGGCGGGCGACGTGTTCACCGACGATTTCATCGACGGCTATATCGACCTGAAGATGACCGAAGTCACGCGCTTCCGCGCTGCGACCCATCCGCTCGAGTTCTCGATGTACTTCTCGATCTGACCGCAATGGCACCGCTTCGCCGGGACTGCAGATCCCGGCGAAGCCAATGGATGTGCGCCGGCGATTTCCCGAGCAATCAACGCGCTGCGGCGCTTGCCAGGCGGAAGCTTCCTGCCGCTGCCGAGACGCTACCTGACCGCGACGGCGACGAGCTGGAACGGCAATACCTCTGAGTTCTCTGTCTGCATACTGATCGAACAGACATCCGACCTGATCTTCAGCAACGGCTTCGAACAGCCGTGAGACGGGATCATTCGAAGCCGTTGCAGAAAATGCGCTCGGCGCTGGCGGGCAGGCTCAGGCCGGTGGGCTTGACCGCATGCCAGCGGCCGGACGCCGAGGTCAGGGCGGACTCCAGGCTGAAGGTCTGGGTCGAGCGCTGGTAACGCACCAGATCGGAAGGGCGGTAATAGGTGCCGGCGATGCTGACGCCGGTGTCGAAGCTCAGCAGCCAGTGATCGGCGTCGATCACCGCCAGGCCGTTGATCTTCACCCGTGGCGGCAGCGTGCCGGGCGCACCAACCCGCACGTAGCTCCAGGTGACGCCGCCATCCAGCGATTCCAGCACGTCGCGGCCGTCAACGTATTCGCTGGGGCCAACCCACAAGGCGATGTCGAGGACGGCAACCATGACGTCGCCATCGCGTTCGAAGGCGCGCAGCGGCGTATCGACCCCGAAGATGCCCAGCGTCGGCGCCGTGTAGGTGGTGCCGTCCCAGTGCACCACCGTGCCCCGCGGGAAAAAGTTTCCGCCCAGGGTGAGCCCGGTGTCCGGGACGAACCAGACGCCGTCCGGGTCAACGCTGATGTCGCGCAGCCGGACCCGGGGCGGCAGGCCAGGCAGGGACTGGGCTGTCACCGGCGATGTCAGCGTGGCAAAGCCGGTGGTCGGTACGAAGCTGCCATCGAGCGTGATCGGCGAACCGGCACTGACATGGATCGGACCTGCGGCCGGGCAGGCGGCCCATGCCGGCGCACCGGCGAGAATGAGCAGCAAGCCGAGTACGGGGCCGGCCGGGGCGGTCGCGCCGGGTCGATCGACGAAGGCGACCCGGGACTGGTTCTGGATGGACGGCATCGTGAACTCCGGATTCATGGTGTCGGTGCGCCGCGCCCAGGGGCCGGGCATGGCGGTCTGTCATGATCCACACAAGAACCGAGCGTCAGGGGCCAGGTCGGCCGAGGCCGGCGGCGCAGGGCGGCTCAACCGTCCGTCCGCGAGTCGTTGCATGCATGGCAGGCGTCGCCGCGGATTCATGGCGCGACGACCAGGACCGATCCGGCGGCCTGGTCCGCGACCCGCTTCGAAGCAACGCCGCGACGCCGACCACGATCGGACGCGGCGATCAGCGCCGATCGATGGCGGCCAGGGCTTCGGCAGCGAGACGGGTCTGGGCGTGGTCGACGCCAAAGCGACTGCTGCGACGCATTACCAGATCGCCCAGCATCGTTCGCGCGTCGTCGATGCGACCGGCGTCGGCCAGAGCCGAACCCAGGTGAAAACGCAACTTCAACGTCAATTGATGATCCGGTCCGAGCAGGCGTTCGATGGCGGCGGTCGCGCTTTCGAGCTGGATCACGGCCCGTTCAGTCTGGCCCAGGCCGCGCAGCGCAGCGGCCTGCATCGCACGCGCATAGTGAGTGAAAAGATGCCCCGAGCCCAGGGTTTCTTCAAGCAGTTCCAGGGCATCGGAAGCAACCGTCTCGGCGCGCCGATAGTGCTGCTGCTCCAGATACAGTTCGGCCAGATTGCCGCGCGCGAGCAAGGCGATGTCGTTGCCCTCGGGCAGGCGGGCGAGAACGTCGTGATAGATCGTCTCCGCACGCTGCCATTGGTGTCCGTCGCGCAAGGCATTGGCCAGGTTCAAAGCCGCACTGAGAGTCGATGGTGCGTCTTCGCCATGCCGCTTCAGGCTGAGAGCATGGCGCCGCTCATGCAGCGGCAAGGCTTCACCCACGCGTCCCTGTTCCGACAACGAGCTCGCCCAGCTGCCGAGGGCGACGATGGTCAGGGCATTGTCTTCGCCAAGCCAGTTCAAGCAGAGCGCATACATGGCCTGACTCTCCTGCTCGGCCTCGACCAGGCGGCCCCGTTGCAACAGGGCACCGATCTCGATGTTGCGGGCGAGCAAGGCGTCGGCGTGGCGCTCGCCGGCATGGTCCTCGATCCAACTCCGGGTCTCCCGAGCCACTTCAAGCATCGCATCGACATTGCCCAGGCGCTGCATCAATTGCAGCTGACGAATATCGACCGCGGAAC
>CAZFUH010000477.1:0-2746 GCA_964522235.1 uncultured Rhodanobacteraceae bacterium | reverse complement strand
CGCTGGCGCCGGCGACGGTCGGGGTCAGGCTGTCGGGAATGTTCACCGTGAACACGGGGAATGCGTTGCTGCCGCGGCTGGACTTGCGGTAGTCGGTGCCCTCGATGCGCGTAACGTAGTTGTGCGTGGTGCGCGGGTCGACCAGCGGTCCATCGAAGCCGAAATTGTCCCAGTGCTGCAGGTAATAGGGCACTCCGTCCTTGGCCGTGTTGTAGCCGAAGCCGACCCACAGCAGCTCGTAGTCGCCGGCCGGCAGCGCGTGCGGCGCAAACGTGGCGTCGATGGCAGGACGGTCGTCGATCAGAACTCGCACGCTGTCGGTGCTGACGCGGACGTCGAAGTTGCGCCGGACATTGCTCACCGCCTGGCGGCCGATGGCTTCCATGTCGACCTCGCCGACGCGATACGAGGCACCCTGCAGATCGACGATGCTGACACTGAGGCTCTGTCCCTGTGCGCGCAGGCGCAGGATTCCGGCGGGCAGGCCCAGGGCGCCGTCCTCGTCGAAGAAGCTGGCATGACCGCTGAGATCGGTCGGCACCGGATTCAGGTCCAGATACCAGACCGAGCGCGGGCTGAGCGGGGAATCCATGTCGAACACGATGCGACGCTCGTCGCCGCTGTGCAGGCGCAGCCGGTGCCGAAAGCGTTGCGAGGTCTGCGACTTGTCACCGGTGTTGTCCACCCGGGTGCCGTTGAGCGTATGGACATGCAGTTGATCGTTGATGAAGAACAGGTTGAAGCGCGGATCGGTGGAGACCATCTGCGCGTTGTTCCACAGGCGCTCATCGGCCGCCCCGAGCGGCAGGTTGAAGTCGTCGAATACGGTCATCGTGGCGCGCAGCGCGGCAACTCGTGTTCCGTCGCCGCCGGCGAATCCAATCTCGGTCGGCAGACTGGAAATCTCGCCGCGCGCATTCAGACGCTGCACACGAACGCGGTAGGCGCGATCATTGTCGAGTGGCTGCAGCTGCACGCGCCGGTTGCCGGTGACCAGCCAGCGTGCGCCAGCCGCCATGGCGTCGGCATGGGTCGACCAGATCGGAGCGTTGACGTGGTCCGGATTGGCACAACTGCCGCCGGCATCCTGGTGTCCACCGATGGCGCGCGCCAGTTCGCCCGGCAATGGCGTCTCCGGCCACCACACGACGAGAAAGCCGGCATCGTCCTGAGGATCGCCGGACATTTCCCAGAACTGCCCCCAGGGATTGTCGGCGTTGTAGTCCAGCTCCAGCGTGGCGACGTGATCGTCGCGCAGCACCTGCACAATCGGTGCCGGTGCCAAGGGCTCGAAGCCATTGCGGAAGATGGTCTCGGTCTGCGCACGCGGCGCAGCACTGATCAGAAAACTCATCAGTGCAAGCACGGCCGCACTGATGCCGACCCGACGTCGTTCGGACGAAATCCAGAAGCAAGACATGATCGATCCCCCCGAGTCGATGCTGGCGAGCATAGATCTGCCGTGTACCCGAGTCCAGCGCCCGGAAGCGTCAAGAAAAGCGTACGAGCCATCGCTCCGTTCAAGCAGCCTTCACGACGGAAATCGGTTTGGGATAGCGCGGCTGCGACAGGATCCGGATGCAGCCGTTCTGGGTCATCGGGCACGAGACCCAGCCTTGCTGGATATTGCTTTCCAGCCCAGGAGCTTCCTGGGAACCGAGCCAGCCAGCGGCGTGCGCCGCCAGCAACCGCTCGGCGTTTTTCGGGGCGATCGTAAGGTTGCCGGCAGGTTTGCAGGCGGCGCGGGATGGCATATCGGATCGGGCGGGTCGATCTCCCGCGACGGTACCCGGCCGGGTCGTTCAGATCCGGCCGGTTCCGAGACTTGCAAGGGAATCCATGAACGTCTCTTCGCTTCAACACCGGGCGCCGGCGCGGCGCAGGAGACCCAGGTACGGGTCTCCTCGGCCATTGCCGTTCGACGGCGGGCTAGCGGTTCTGGATGCAGGCGGCGCTGAGGTAGTTCCGGTCGTCGCGGCGGGTGTAGTACAGCAGCCCGAGGTAGTCCCTGTTGGACACCGAGTCGAACGAATTTGCATAGATCTCGAAGCGACCGGTGCGGGTGTTCGGTGCGGCCGAGTCGTACTCGGCGAGCTTGAGGTCGCTGGCAGTCAGCCAGCGGTCGTCGTCGCAGAGACCGTACCATTCGGACGAATAGATCAGATTGTCGCCAGTGTCCTTGTCCTCGACACGTTTGATGCAGTAGCCGTTGCGCGGCCGCACCCGGAAGTCGACTCGGTTGTTGCCCGAGATCAGGTCTTTCGACTGCACCTTGATCTTTACGTACTGCTCCTGGACCGCAACCGAGCTGTTGTAGTCCCGAAAGGTGTCGACGCACTCCATCGTCCATTTCTCTTCTGCCTCGACGGCAGCCTTGTCGTCGAAGTAGCAGTCGCACTTGTACTTCACCGCCTGCGCGGGTGCAGCAGCAGCCAGAAGCAGGGCGGACAGACAGGCAATCGTGAAGGTACGCATGACAGTTCCTCGGGTGACGATGCGATTCGCCAGCGAGGGCGGGCGGGGATCGCGGACGGTCAAGCGAAACATACAGTAAAGTAAATGTCAAGACAAATATACAACGAGATAACTACATCACAAGGAAAACAGGATCGCATTCATCAAAGTCCAGGCTGTTCGCGGATTGGTGTGGATGTTTTCGCCGAACCTCGACAGCGGTGGTCGCCGTGCAGCCCGGGTAAGGCCAAAGGCCGCGCCCGGGACGACGGTCGCGTCTTGCGATTCCACT
>CAZFUH010000476.1:0-2746 GCA_964522235.1 uncultured Rhodanobacteraceae bacterium | reverse complement strand
TCGCGGCCGGAGGACGGCTTGGCACTGGCGTTTCGTCGTGAACGGAGTATGTTTTAACTGCGGTCCCGGCCGCGTGGGTCGGTCTGGAGCCGCAGCTTCCGTTACCAGGAGTCTGCCATGGGTAGTTCCAGTTTGCTTGCCGTTGCAGTCGGGCTTGCCGTGGGATTGGCTGGATGCGCCACAACCACCGCGCCGACCTATCACGCTCAGCTCAAGCCTACCGAGTATCAGCTCGACCATTACAAGATCAGCAACGTCGATGCCAGAGCCCGAGTTAGCGGTGTTCGCATCCTTTGGGTGAATCTTCCGGTCAAGCAGATCGACGACACTCTTCAATCCGGCGATTGATCGAAGTCGGGCGGCGGCGTACTGCCGCTGCCCGGCCGTGTCGGCTGATCGATTCGATCAGCGCCGGGTGGCTGTGTTGAGCAACACCACGGTGGCGCCGGTGCCGCCGTCGCGTTCGCGGGCGGAACAGTAGGCGATCACGTCGCCGCGTTGACGCAGGCTGCGGTCAACCAGGGCCTTGAGGACCGGGCCGGCCTCCGAGCGTAGTCCCTTGCCATGGATGATCCGGACGCAGGAAAGCTCCAGGCGCACCGCTTCGCCCAGGAACGCGCGCAGCGCGCGCTGGGCCACCGGTAGCCGCATCGCATGCAGATCGATTTCGTCACGGATCGCGATCGCACCACTCTTGAGTCGTTTCAGCAGGCGCGGATCGTGACCGTCGCGCAGGTAGCTCAAGGCCTCACCGCTCTCCATCGCCAGCGCATCCAGCGGAACTTGCCGCAGTTCCTCCAGGACGTTGGCCTCGTCACGAAGGTGTTGCAATGGTTTCGGAGCCGGTCGCACCGGGCGGGCATCGGCGCGCGCCTCGTGCTGCAGGCGGCGCACCGGCCCGACAGCGTCCCGAAACAGCCCGACATCGTCTACGGCTGTGTCGCTTTCGCGATCGGTTTTGCCTGGCTTGGTCACGAATCGACTCCTGTACCCCGGTTTACTTCACGGCGCCGGTTACAGCCGGCCGGCCAGTGGCTCTTGCTATAGTTGCCGCTTCACCAAGCTTCGCACAAGCGCATGCATGTTCTGATCAGCAACGACGATGGCGTCGATGCGCCGGGGATTCGTGCCCTGGCCGAAAGCCTGGGCCGCCTGGGCCGGGTCACCGTGTTTGCGCCTGATCGGGATCGCTCCGGGGCCAGCAACTCGTTGACGCTGGATCAGCCGATCCGGGTGCGCCAGATCGATCCCGGCATCTACCGGGTGGCCGGTACGCCGACGGATTGCGTGCATCTTGCTCTGTGCGGGGTGCTGGAAGACGACCCGGATATCGTCGTGTCGGGCATCAACAATGCCGCCAATCTCGGTGATGACGTGATCTACTCGGGCACGGTTGCGGCGGCGATGGAAGGCCGTTTCCTCGGACTTCCGGCAATCGCCGTCTCCCTGGTCAGCCGCGATCACCAGCCCGAGCATTTCGATACCGCCGCTCGCGCCGCTGCGCTGCTGGTTGAACGCCTGCTGATCGACCCATTGCCAGCCGATACCATTCTCAACGTCAATGTGCCGGATCGCCATTGGGATGACCTGCGCGGCTTCGAGGTCACCCGGCTGGGTCATCGGCACCGGGCCGAAGCGTGCGTGCAGCAGCACGATCCTCGCGGGCGTCCGGTGTACTGGATCGGTCCACCGGGTCCGGAACAGGATGCCGGTCCAGGTACGGATTTCGACGCCGTGCGCCGCGGCTTCGTGTCGATCACGCCGATTCATGTCGACCTGACCCGGTTTCAGGCGCTGGACAAGGTCGCCGGCTGGGTCTCGTCGCTGGACCGGACGACTGCGGCAATCCGGTGATGACGGTGGGCCTGCGCCATCCGGTCGACGAGCACGGTCTGGGTCTGACCAGCCAGCGCGTGCGCGAGCGCCTGATCCAGCGTCTGCTCGCCAACGGTATCCAGGACGCGCGCGTGCTGGACGCCATCCGCGGTGTGCCGCGTCACCTGTTCGTCGACGAGGCGATCTCCAGCCGCGCCTACGAGGACACCGCGTTGCCGATCGGCAATGGTCAGACGATATCGCAACCGTGGATCGTCGCGCGCATGACCGAAGTCTTGCTCGCTGGCCCTGGTCATCGACGCGAACGGCGCGCGAGAGACCAGCCGTCCGATCCTGCGAGCGATGAACGTGACCAGTCGGCGACGATTGCGGGGCCGGAAAAAGTCCTCGAGATCGGCACCGGCTCCGGCTATCAGGCAGCGGTACTTGCGGCATTGGTGCCACAGGTATTCACCATCGAGCGCATCGGTCCACTGTTGCGTCAGGCGCGTCGGCGCTTCCGGCACCTGGGCTTGGACAACATCCGTAGCCGGCATGACGATGGCCGCGCCGGTTGGCCGGAGGAGGCGCCGTTCGACGCCATCGTGGTTACCGCCGCGGCGGCGAGGATTGAGCCGGCCTGGCGCGAACAACTGGCCGAAGGCGGGTTGATCATCGCACCGGTTGGCGATCCGGGTGCGACCCAGCGCCTGGTCAGTCTGCGTCGGGTCGATGGCGAATGGCAGGAGCAAGACCACGGCGCTGTCGTGTTCGTGCCGATTCTGCCCGGAGTCAGCGCGTGATCCGAGCCGGATTGCTGTTGCTGCTGGTGATGGTTGCTCTGGCCGGGTGCATCGTTCGCAAGACCGAGGTCGTGCGCATGCCGGTTACGGAGTCGGCGCAACCGCCGGTCGAGGCGGCGGTGACGGCC
>CAZFUH010000475.1:0-2758 GCA_964522235.1 uncultured Rhodanobacteraceae bacterium | reverse complement strand
ACTGGTCGCCTCGGTGACCAGCACGCCGATCACGAACACGCCGACACCGATGTGCGCCAGACTCATGCCGATCATCTCGCGCGTAAACAACCGGCGCTCGCGTCGTCGCCGCCACAGGAAGACGGCGGTGCCGGCGATCACCCAGACGCCGCCGAGGACACCGGCCACGGCCTTGAACGGCGCGCCAAACAACACCAGCACCATGATCGCCAGCGCGGCCGCCAGCGCTGCCGCCGGCACCAGGGCACGGACCGGCTCGCGCACGACCTCGGCGCGCCAGCGCGTCAACGGCCCGAACGGCAGCAGGATGATCAGTGGTGCCGTGAACAACGTGAACAGCAGGCCGTAGTACGGCGGTCCGACCGAGATGCTGTGACCAAAGGCCTCGAACACCAGGGGTGCCAAGGTGCCGAACAGGACCATCACGCAGGCGACGGTCAGGAACACGTTGTTGAGCAGGATCAGGGTTTCTCGCGATGCCGGCGCGAACGGCTCGCCATGGACCATGCGCGGAGCGCGCAGCGCGTACAGCAGCAGCGAGCCGCCAATGGCGACGCCCAGGAACATCAGGATATACAGGCCGCGCTCGGGATCGCTGGCGAATGCATGGACGCTGGTCAGGACGCCGGAGCGGACCAGAAAGGTGCCGAGCAGGCTGAGCGAAAATGCCGCGATCGACAGCAACAGGGTCCAGGCCATGAAACTGCCACGTTTCTCCGTCACTGCCTGCGAATGAATCAGCGCGGTACCCACCAGCCAGGGCATGAACGAAGCGTTTTCGACCGGATCCCAGAACCACCAGCCGCCCCAGCCAAGCTCGTAGTATGCCCACCAGGAACCCAGGGCGATACCCAGGGTCAGAAACGCCCAGGCGACATTCGTCCATGGCCGCGCCCAGCGCACCCAGTTTCGATCCATCCGGCCTTCGAGCAAGGCAGCGATTGCGAACGCAAACGCAACCGCAAAGCCGACATAGCCGGCGTAAAGCATTGGCGGATGTACGATCAAGCCGAAATCCTGCAACAGCGGATTCAGGTCGGCGCCATCCAGCGGCGCCGGCAGCAGCCGGTCGAACGGATTGGAGGTCAGCAGGGTGAAACTCAGAAAGCCGATACTGACCAGGCCCATGATGGCGAGCACGTTGGCCGCAAAGCGCTCGGGAAGATGGCCGCTGAGGCCAGCCACCGCCAGGGTCCAACCGGCCAGGATCAGCGCCCACAACAGCAGGGATCCTTCATGGCCGCCCCAGACCGCCGAGAAGCGGTAGTACCAGGGCAGGTCCAGGTTGGAGTTCTGGGCGACATAGAGCACCGAGAAGTCCTGGACCATGAAGGCATGCGTCAACACTGCGAACGCGATCGCGACGAATACGAACTGTCCAACCGCAGCCGGCCGAGCCAGCGCCTGCCAGGCTGGTCGGGCCACGGCCTGGCCGAGCAGGGGCAGCGACTGGACCGCTGCCATCAGCAGGGCCAGGATCATGGCAAATTGGCCAAGTTCCGGAATCATCGGCTTGCGGCTCCAAGAGGTTGTGGCTCGCCCGATGGGTCATTCGTCGTGCTTCGGCCGTAGGCTGCGGACGCTGGAACGGCGTCGGCGCCCGAGGATCGTTCCGCCCGGGGCGCTTCCGATCCGCCAGTCCCTGGTTCCGAGTCCCGCTGGTCCTGCGCTCGCCGCATCGCGTCCATGACCTCGGCCGGCATATAGGTCTCGTCGTGCTTGGCCAGGATCTTGTTGGCATGAAAAATACCGTCGTCGCCGAGCTGGCCGTGCGCGATCACGCTCTGACCTTCACGAAACAGGTCCGGCAGAATGCCCTCGTAGGCGACTACGTGTTCGTGCACACGATCGGTCACCGCGAACCGGACCTTCAGACCCTGGATCCGCTGCACACTGTGTTCGGCGACGACGCCGCCAAGTCGGAAGCGGGTACCCGCCTCGATCTTCTTCTCGGCGACCGCGCTCGGGCTGTACAGGTAGCTGACATTGCCGCTGAGTGCGGTCAATGCCAGCGCCGTGGCGGCACCGACACCGACCAGAATCAGGCTGGTCGCGATCAGGCGGCGCTTCTGTTTCGGGCTCATGGCTGCGTGTCCTTGGTTGGTCGGCGCGGACGGCGTCGGCGCAGTCGCCGGCGCATGCGTGCTGGCGCGATCAGATCCCAGATCAGGATGATCGCGGTGATCGCATACGCGCTCCAGACGTAGGCGCCATAGCCATCCATCGCAAGCCAATCAGACACCGGCGGCTCCTTTCAGTTCCGACTGTGCCCAGGCCGTGGCCGCTTCCTGTTCCAGCAAGGCGGCGCGGGTACGTGCGAACAGACTGGCGGCGAAGTACAGCTTGACCGCTAGCGCCATCGCCAGCAATGGCCAAAGCATCGAAGAGTGGATTGTCGATTCGCCGAACACGCGTACGGTCGGACCCTGGTGCAGCGAGTTCCACCAGGTCACCGCGTAGTGCACGATCGGCACATTGACCGCGCCGATCAGGGCCAGCAGGCATGCCGCGCGGCGGCCGGCGCGCTGGTCTTCGAATGCCTGCGCCAGAGCAATGACGCCCAGGTACAGGAACAGCAGCACCAGCTCCGAGGTCAGGCGCGGATCCCAGTCCCACCACGTGCCCCACATCGGCTTGCCCCAGATCGAGCCGGTGATCAAGGTGATCGCGGTGAACGCGGCGCCGATCGGTGCGCTGGTCAGAACCAGCAACTCGGCGAGCTTCATCCGCCAGACCAGGGCGACGAAGGCACAGATGG
>CAZFUH010000474.1:0-2758 GCA_964522235.1 uncultured Rhodanobacteraceae bacterium | reverse complement strand
TGTTCGTCGAAGTGTGACTTGACATCGATGTCACAAAATGTTCCGATTCGGTCATCAGCGTCTGGTCGGGCGCGATGACTCGGGGGGGGGGGGGCGTGATGGATCCGGCATGTAGAGCAGGCCCTGAATGCTTCGTGGAGGGTCGCCGGAGCACTTCCGCAGTCGCTCGTCATCAGTGTGCTCGAACAGCGATTGCCAGCGTTTCCGAGATCACCGGTCGGGGCAGTCAAGCCCGGCCCCGCGCCGCAAACGTCTTCGCCGTCGGCGGCGGACGCAACGAACACCCATGTCTACCCATTCGACTCCGGACCCGGACGGCGGCTGGACGCCCGTCCGCGCTTCGTAGTCCCGATCTGGTCGCTGCCTGGTGCTGTCATCACCGTGCCGGTCGATCAGGGCCTTGCAGCACTCCACTAGAAAGGGGAAAGCAATCATGTACGTGAAATTCGCAACACGGCTGGCCGCTGGGCTGGCATTGCTCTGGGCTGCGCCGGGGACGGTGCAGGGTCAGTCCGGCAATTGCGCGGGGGTCGCACCGTGGCAGGCCTCGACCATCTACCAGCCCGGTGACCGGATGGTCTATCAGAACCGGTTGTATTCCGCGGCGATTCCGATCTGGAATGCACCGCCGACCCATTGCCCGAGTTGTGGCTGGTACAACGACCTGGGTCCCTGTTCCAGCGACAGCAACCAGCCGCCAACCGTGCAACTGACGGCACCGGCCAATGGTGCCAGTTTCGTCGCCGGCAGCGCGATCACGGTCAGCGCCAACGCCGCCGACCCCGATGGTCATGTCGTTTCGGTCGAGTTCCGGCGTGGTTCGGTTTCGCTGGGCATCGACACCAGTGCGCCGTACAGCGTCGTCTGGAACAATGCCCTCGCCGGCAGTCATAGCCTGACTGCGATCGCGACCGACAATCGTGGCGCTCAAACCACGTCGGCGCCGGTGGCGATCACGGTCAGCCAGGGCAGCGATACGACGCCGCCCTCGGTACCGACCGGCTTGAATTCGCCCAGCCAGAGCGCCAGCAGCATTTCACTGAGCTGGAACGCGTCCACCGACAACCCCGGCGGCAGTGGCGTCGCCGGCTACGACGTGTACCGCAACGGCAGCATCGTCGCTTCACCGACCGGCACCAGCCATACCGATTCCGGTCTTGCCGCAGACACCAGCTACAGCTATCGGCTGCGTGCCCGCGATGGTGCCGGCAATGCCTCTGCTCTCAGTCCGGCACTGAGCGTGCGCACCCGCCCGCACAGCGGTGGCGGTGGCAAGCGGGTCACCGCGTACTTCGCGCAATGGGGCATCTATGCCCGCAACTACCTGGTTCGCAACATCGTCAGCAGCGGCACCGCGAACCGGATCACGCATATCAACTACGCCTTCGGCAATGTCCGCAACAATCGCTGCGAAGTCGGCGTCACCCAGCCGGCCGACCCGAACACCGGTGCCGGCGGCGACGCCTGGGCCGACTACGGCCGGTCGTTCACCGCGGCACAGAGCGTCGACGGTGTCGGCGACACCTGGAACCAGTCGCTGCGCGGCAACTGGAACCAGCTGCGCAAACTCAAGCAGCAGCACCCGGATATCAAGGTGCTGATCTCGCTCGGCGGCTGGACCTGGTCACGTGGCTTCTCGGAGGCCGCTCGGCCGGAAAATCGCGTCGCCTTTGTGCGTTCGTGCATCGATGCCTATATCCGCGGTGATTTGCCTGTGGTCGATGGCGCCGGTGGTGCCGGGGCCGCAGCCGGGGTCTTCGATGGCATCGACATCGACTGGGAGTACCCGGTGGCCTGCGGACTGGCCTGTGGCCGGCCTGAAGACCGGCAGAACTTCACCGCCTTGCTGGCTGAGTTCCGTCGCCAGCTCGATGCGGTTCGGCCCGGACTGGAACTGACGGTCGCAGTCGGTGCCGGGATCGACAAGATCCGGGTCACCGATCCAGGCCAGTATCACCAGTATCTGGATGCGATCCTGGTCATGACCTATGACTTCAATGGCGCCTGGGATCCGCGGACCAACCATCACTCGCCGTTGTTCCATACCCCATCCAATCCGGGAGTTGGCGATCTGCGTTACTACAACAGCCATGACGCACTCGATCAGTTCATCCAGCGCGGAGTGCCGGCAAGCAAACTGCATATCGGCATCGGTTTCTACGGACGCGGTTGGACCAATGTCCCGAACGTGAACAATGGTCTGTTCCAGAGCGGTCAGGCCGCACCCGGCACCTACGAGTCCGGCATCGAGGACTACAAGGTCTTGCGGAACCTCAATTGGCCGAGTTTCCGCGACCCGGTCGCCGGCGCCCATTGGATCTACAACGGCACCACGTTCTGGAGTTTCGACGATCCGCAGTTGGTTCGCGAGAAGATGATCTATGCCCGCCAGATGGGTCTGGGCGGCGCCTTCTTCTGGGAGCTGTCCGGCGACGACGCCCAGGGCAATCTGGCACGCGCCATTCATGAAGGGCTGAATCCCTAGTCGGCACTGCGCCACCCGGCACTCGCTGTGCCGGGTGGCGCCATCGACACGAGTGCGTCGTCACGTTGTCCTGCCGTGGATCATGAGCGACATCGCGAGGCGCTGTTTCCTGCCAACGCATCCCGCAACCAGCGCGGGAACGGAGAATTCCATGAAGTTCTATCGCACACCCATCCAGGGTCTGATGCTGGCGACGTTCGCGCTTGCGTTCGCCGTCCTGCCGGATCCGGTCCAGGCGCACGGCTCCATGTCGGTGCCGCCCAGCCGTGTCTA